>JAASSH010000344.1 GCA_021767985.1 Gammaproteobacteria bacterium
CCATCCCCGGCAACAGGTTCATCGCGATCGCGCCGAATAGCGTGAAGAAGATACCGAACTGCGCCGCGGCGCCGAGGATCATCAGGCTGGGCCGCGCCAGCAGCGGGCCGAAGTCGGTCATCGCGCCGACACCCATGAAGATCAGCAGCGGGAACACGCCACTTTCGATGCCGGCATGATAAAGAATGCCGAGGAGGCCGTCGGGACCGGCGATACCTGCGATCGGGATATTGGCGAGTATTCCGCCGAAACCGATCGGGACCAGCAGCAGCGGTTCGAAACCCCTGGCCACGGCGAGATATATCAGGCCCGCGCCGACGGCGATCATGATCGCCTGACCCGGGGCAAAATTGTACAACCCGGTCGATGCCCAGAGTTGCATTAGACCCTGTTCCATGCGGGTCTAACCTATCGTCATCAGGTGTTGGTCGGAGGTGATCGCATCGCCTTTCTTGACCGCGATCGATTGTACCGTGCCGCTGGCGCTGGCGCGGATCTCGGTTTCCATTTTCATCGCCTCGACGATGAACACCGGGTCGCCTTCATTGACCTGCTGACCAACGGCTACCAGGATGTCGATAATGCTGCCGGCCAGCGGCGCCCTGATTTCAGTGCCGCCACCAGGCGCTGACGGGGTCGGCGCCGGTGCCGCCGGGGGCGTGGATGCCGGGGCCGCTGCTACCGGGGTAATCTGGCTGATATCGGCATCCCCCGGTCCTACGACGACGTCATACTGCGTGCCGTTGACACTGACGCGATAGCTTTCCACGTCGCCGGGCGCGGCGGCTGCCGGCGCGGCTGAGGCCACGGCGGGCGGTGTCTCCTCGGGTTCCTGACCTGGTGCGGGCTCGAAGGCATCCGGATTGCCGCGATTTTTCAGAAAATTGATACCAACTTGCTGAAACAGCGCGTAGATCAGCACGTCGTCGACTTCATTGTCGCAGAGCTTTATACTTTCCTCCCCGGCAATGTCCTTGAGCTCGTTCGTAAGCTTGTCCATCTCGGGCTCGATCAGGTCGGCCGGGCGGCAGGTTACCGGTTCGTCTCCGGCGAGCACGCGTGCCTGCAGTGCTTCGTTGACCGGCGCCGCGGTGGCGCCGTATTCGCCGCGTAACACGCCCGCGGTTTCCTTGCTGATGGACTTGTAACGCTCGCCGCTGAGCACGTTGATTACCGACTGGGTGCCGACAATTTGCGAGGTCGGCGTCACCAGCGGCACGTAGCCAAGGTCCTTGCGCACCGTCGGAATTTCTTTCAGCACTTCGTCGAGCCGGTCGCTGGCATTCTGGTCGCGCAGCTGGTTTTCCAGGTTGGTCAGCATCCCGCCCGGCACCTGCGCCGTCAGAATGCGCGGATCTACGCCCTTGAGCGCGCCTTCGAATTTCGCGTATTTCTTGCGCACCTCGCGAAAGTAGAGCGAGATTTCCTCCAGCAGGTCGAGGTCCATGCCCGTGGCGCGATCGCTTTCCTGCATGATCGCGACGAAGGTTTCGGTCGGTGAATGGCCATAGGTCAGGCTCATCGACGAAATGGAGGTATCGATCATGTCGATGCCGGCGTCGATCGCCTTCATCAGCGTCGCGGTCGACAGCCCGGTGGTCGCGTGGCAGTGGATTCCGAGCGGCACCGAGCAGGTTTCCTTGATGCGGCTGACCATTTCCTCGGCGGTATAGGGATGCAGCAGGCCGGCCATGTCCTTGATGCAGATCGAATGGCAGCCCATGTCTTCGAGCCGCCTGGCCATGTCGACCCACAGGTCGACGTTATGTACCGGGCTCAAGGTGTAGGACAGCGCCCCCTGCGCGTGTTTACCCACCGCGACGGTTGCCTTGACCGCGGTTTCGAAGTTGCGCATGTCGTTCATCGCATCGAAGATGCGGAACACGTCCATACCGTTTGCGGCACAGCGTTCGACGAATTTTTCGATCACGTCGTCGGCGTAGTGCCTGTAGCCCAACGCGTTCTGACCGCGCAGCAACATTTGCATCGGCGTGTTCGGCATCGCCGCCTTGAGCTTGCGCAAGCGCTCCCAGGGGTCTTCTCCGAGGTAGCGGATGCAGGCGTCGAAAGTTGCGCCGCCCCAGGTTTCCATCGACCAGAAGCCGACCTTGTCCAGTTTCTCCGCGATCGGCAGCATGTCCTCGATGCGCACTCGCGTCGCCAGCAGCGATTGCGATGCGTCGCGTAAAACCAGTTCTGTTATCAAAAGGGGATTCGACATAATGTTACCTGCGCCTTCGATATTGGTGAACCGCCGACGTGATCGCGGCGATATGGTCATTGTTGACGGCGGGCTTTACCGTCGGGGCTGCCGCCACGCTGCCGACTTCCTCCGGAACAAGTTTCGAAACGATGGAAATCAGCCCGATCAGCAGGGTCAGGATGATGAAGACCGCCCCCATGCCCAGGCCGAGTAACTGCAAACTCTGTATTAGTAGCTGCTCAATTTCCATAACGGGAGGTCAGGCTTATGCGACAAAGAGCGCGGATTATACTATTGAAATGCACGGATTTCAGGTTTTCGCGGCGCGCAGGCTTTGCACCGTCGCCGTCGGAGTCAGGATTTCGGGAGCCATCTGAATTTCGATCAGGGCGGGCCTCGATGCCGCCATGCAGCGTTCGAAGGCGGCTTCGAATTCGCCGGTTCTGACTACCCGTTCGGCGTGGGCGCCATGTGCCTCGGCGAGCGCGACGAAATCAGGGTTGATCATGTCGGTGCCGATCACGCGCTCCGGGTACTCGCGTTCCTGGTGCGCGCGGATGGTGCCATAAATACCGTTGTTGACCACGATGACGATAATGTTCACCCCGTACTGCATCGCGGTCGCCAGTTCCTGCACGTTGATCATGAAGTCACCGTCGCCGCAAACTGCCACCACGCAGCGATGCGGGAAGCGCAACTTGGCGGCGATCGCGGCCGGCAGGCCGTAGCCCATGGTGCCACTGGTCGGCGCGAGCTGGGTTCGATACTTGCGATAGCGAAAAAAGCGATGCAGCCAGCCGGTATTGTTGCCGGCGCCGTTGCAGATGATGGCCTCGTCATCGGTCTGGTTTCTGATACTGTGGATGATATCGGCAAACTGCAGTTCACCTTCGACCTCGATCGAGCTGTTCCAGTCGAGATAATCCTGGTGCGCCTGCTTCGCCTGCTGCCGGCGCGAGTCGTCTGGCGCCGCGACAGGGTCGAGGGCCGCCAGCGCGTCGACGAAGCGCTCGCTACTGGCGTTGATCGGCAGCTCGGGCTGGTAAATGTGGCCCAGCTCTTCCGCGCCCGCATGGACGTGTATCATGCGCTGTCGCGGGCAGGGAATATCGATTAGCTTGAATCCGCCGGTGGTCATTTCGCCGAGGCGCGCGCCAATAACCAGCAGGCAGTCGGCCTCGGCGATGCGCCCGGTAAGCGCGGGGTTAACGCCGAGCCCGAGATCGCCGGCGTAGCTGGGGTGCTCGTTATCGAAATAATCCTGGCAGCGGAACGAATTGGCAACCGGGATCGCGTTGGTCTCGGCGAACGCCTGCAGCTGCAGGCGTGTCGCGTCGCTCCAGCCGCTGCCGCCGACGATGATAAAGGGACGTTCGGCGTCGGCGAGCATTGCGGCTGCCTGCCGCACATCTTCACTCGCCGGGCTGATCTTGACCCCGTGCCATTGCCCCGCGTCGCTGCTGTCGGTCAAATCGGTAAGCATATCCTCCGGCAGTGCCAGCACCACCGGGCCG
>JAASSH010000345.1 GCA_021767985.1 Gammaproteobacteria bacterium
AATGTCTCCGAGTCGTCAAGCGGAATGCGCTCGATTTCAAGCTTGTCTTCGCTGCGACGCGCGTTGATGGCGCGCACCGCCCAGTCGATGATGGTTAACGTGCGCAGCCCCAGGAAATCGAACTTGACCAATCCGACGGCCTCGACGTCATCCTTGTCGTACTGCGATACCAGCCCCGAACCGCCCGATTCGCAGTAAAGCGGGGTAAAGTCCGTCAGGTTGCTGGGTGAGATCACCACCCCGCCCGCGTGCTTGCCGACGTTGCGCGTCAGGCCTTCGAGCGAACGCGCCATGTCGATCAGCATCGTGACTTCTTCTTCCTGCTGGTACAACTCGAGCAGCGCCTCTTCCTGCTCCAGCGCCTTGTCGAGCGTCATGCCGACCTCGAACGGCACCAGCTTGGCGATGCGATCGACGAAGCCATAGGGATGCGACATCACGCGCCCGACATCACGAATAACCGCTTTTGCCGCCATCGTGCCATAGGTGATGATTTGCGAAACCTGGTCACGCCCGTAGTGGTCGGCGACATACTCGATGACCTCGTCACGGCGATCCATGCAGAAATCGATATCGAAATCCGGCATCGAGACGCGCTCGGGATTTAGAAACCTTTCGAACAGCAGTTCGTAAGCCAGCGGATCCAGATCGGTGATATTGAGCGCGTAGGCAACCAGCGACCCGGCACCGGAGCCGCGCCCCGGACCTACCGGGATCTTATGGTTCTTGGCCCACTCGATGAAATCCATGACGATCAGGAAATAGCCCGGGAATCCCATTTCGATGATGACGTCGAGTTCGATCTTGAGGCGTTCGTAATATGGCCCGCGATCGAGCACCGAACCCTCGGGTTGTTGCTCCTGGATAAATTCGAGCCGACGCTCCAGGCCCTGCTCCGATACATGACGAAAGTAAGTATCCGTGGTGTAGCCCTGCGGTACCGGGTACTCGGGCAGGTATGCTTCACCGAGGGTCAGGCGCAGGTTGCAGCTTTCGGCAATCGCGACCGAGTTTGAAATCGCCTCCGGTATGTCGGCGAATAATTCCACCATCTCGTCGCCGGAACGCAGGTATTGCTGCGCCGCGTAAAGTTTTGGCCGACGTTCGTCATCGAGCGTAAAACCGGTGCAGATGCAAACCCGGACCTCGTGGGCGTCGAAATCTGCGGCGTCGATGAAACGTACATCGTTGGTCGCTACCACCGGTACCTGCAGCGAACGCGACCAGGCCACTGACTGGGCAATGTAGGTTTCTTCGTGGGCGCGCCCGGTACGCTGCAACTCGAGGAAAAAGCGTGCGCCGAACAGGTCCCGCCACTGCTGCAGACAGTCCTCGGCATGTTCCACATTCTGCATTCGAAGCGCCAGGCCGATATCGCCCTCGAGGCAGGCCGACAAGGCAATCAGACCATCGCTGGCTGCACGCAGCCAGTCGATATCGATGGTGGCGCGGTCGGCGGTCTGCCCTTCGAGATACGCCTTCGAAACCAGCCGCTTCAGGTTCAGGTAACCCTGGTCGTTCTGGCACAACAGCACCAGTCGGCTCAACGGTTCGGTGCGTTCGGGATGCCTGATCCAGACGTCGGCACCGAAGATCGGTTTTACCCCCATCGCTGTCGCCGCCTTGAAATGCTTGACCGCGGCGAACATGTTATTCAGATCCGTCAGCGCCACGGCGCCCATACCGCGTTGCCGCGTCTGCTCCACCAGCGGCTTCAGCCTGAGCGTGCTGTCCTGTAGCGAGTACTCGCTGTGGACGTGAAGGTGGACGAAGCGGTTAGTCATCGAGCAAATCCCGTACCGGCTTGAAACTGCGGCGATGCACCGCCGATACGCCATGGCGTTTCAGCATTTCTCGATGCAGCGCGGTCGGATACCCCTTGTGCCTGGCAAATTGATACTGGGGATATTGCCGATCGAGCTCGATCATCTGCCGGTCGCGATAATTTTTCGCGAGGATCGACGCCGCTGAAATACAGGGCTCGGACAGATCGCCTTTGACGATTGCCAGCATCTGGTAGCCATCGACTGCAGGCAGCCGATTGCCGTCGACCAGAACCTGCTGCGGTTTAAGGTTCAAACCCAGCAACGCCCGCTTCATTGCCAGCAGGCTGGCCTGCAGAATATTAATTTGATCGACCTCGTGGTGGCTGGCCTCGGCGATTGCCCAGGCCACGGAATTTTGCTTGATCTCCACTTCCAGTTCGAGGCGGCGGCCTGCGGAAAGTTTTTTGGAATCGGTCAAACCGCCTATCGGGCAAGATTCATCGAGGATAACAGCGGCCGCGACCACCGAACCCGCCAGCGGGCCGCGTCCGGCTTCGTCAATGCCCGCGACAAGCTTCGCAATTGGGTTTTCATGCATATATAATGCGCCGGTTGAATTCCACTCCTGCCACTTATGTCTCAATTACTCAAGGTTGCTGTTGTCGGTGTTGGTCACCTCGGCAAATGGCATGCTGACAAATACGCCGCCTGCGCCGATTGCGACCTGGTCGCCGTGGCAGATACCAATGCCGAAAACGCTCATGCCATCGCGCAAAAACACGGTGCCGAGCCGTTTACCGACTATCGCGATGTCATCCCGCTGGTTGACGCAATCAGCCTCGTGGTACCAACCAGCCTGCATTATAAAATCGGCCGGGAATTTCTGGAAGCGGGAATTCACTGTTTGATCGAAAAACCGATCACCGAATCGGTGACCGAGGCCGAAACCCTGATTCGCATTGCGCGCGACCAGCAGTTGGTGCTGCAGGCGGGACATATCGAACGCTTCAATAGCGTCATGCTCGGAATCAGTGAACATTTGCAGCAGCCGCAGTTCCTGGAGTCGACCCGGTTGGCGCCGTTCACGCTGCGAGCCACCGACGTCAGCGTTATTCTCGACCTTATGATTCACGATATCGATATCATCCTCGACCTGGTCGACAGCCCGATCTCGCGGATTTCAGCTAGCGGCATTTCGGTACTCTCCGATACAATCGATATCGCCAATGCCCGCCTCGAGTTCGAAAATCACTGCGTGGCCAACGTGACCGCGAGCCGCATCAGCCGCAAGCGCGAGCGAAAACTGCGAATCTTTCAGAAAGATGCCTACCTGTCGGCTGATTTCCAGGACAAGATCCTGGCGATCAATCGCAAGGGCGAGACCGATAACGCCGAGGGCTACAAGGACATAACGCACGAAGAGTTTCAGTTCGACGATAACGACGCACTCAATCTGGAAGTCCTCGACTTTATCAATGCAATCAAGACCGGCAAGCGGCCGCTGGTGAACGGCGAGGACGGCAAACGCGCGCTCGAAACCGCGATCGCCATTACGACACAAATCAAGGAATCATTATGACTATACCCATGGTCGACCTGAAGGGTCAGTACGAAACCCTGAAAACGGAGATCGACAGCGCCATTTTGCAGGCGCTGGGCGAAACCCGCTTTATCCTGGGCCCTAACGTGCAGGCCTTCGACCAGGAAGCCGCGGAGTATCTCGGCGTGAATCATGCAATCAGTTGCGCCAATGGTACCGATGCCCTGCACCTCGCGCTGCTGGCCAGCGGAATTCAGCCGGGAGACGAGGTAATCACCAGCGCATTCACGTTTATCGCCACCGCCGAGGCCATTCGATTTATCGGGGCAATCCCGGTGTTCGTCGACATACAGCCGCACAGCTTCAATATCGATCCCGACAGGATCAGGGACGCGATAACCGACAAGACC
>JAASSH010000059.1 GCA_021767985.1 Gammaproteobacteria bacterium
GTATCGAGACTGCCGCGCACCACGTGGTAGCGCACGCCCGGCAGGTCCTTGACACGACCGCCGCGTACCAGCACTACCGAGTGCTCCTGGAGGTTGTGGCCCTCGCCACCGATATAGGAAGCCACTTCGTAACCAGTCGTCAAACGGACACGCGCCACCTTCCTCAATGCCGAGTTCGGCTTTTTCGGGGTCGTGGTGTAAACGCGAGTGCAAACCCCACGCTTTTGCGGTGAAGCCTCGAGTGCAGGCACGTTGCTCTTGCTGCGCCGGGACTGGCGCGGTTTACGTACCAGCTGGTTAACTGTTGCCATCTATTCTACTCTCCTGGGAGTATTCACTATTTCCGGATTCATAACGAACAGCAGGCCATACATTACGTATAGCCTGCCATTCTGGGAGGCGGAATTTTAGGGGCGAAACCGCCGCCTGTCAACCGCTTATTCCGATACCGCGGTCTCTTCCGCGCCGGTTTCGGCAGCGTCTTCCAGACCTTCCATTTCCGGCATAACCGGCATTGCCGGCTGCAGGCGCTTGCGGCGACGTTCCTCGTGGTAAGTCTGCCCGGTTCCCGCCGGAATCAATCGACCCACGATAACGTTTTCCTTGAGACCGCGCAGATCATCCTTGGCTCCCTTGACGGCTGCCTCGGTGAGTACGCGCGTGGTTTCCTGGAATGACGCGGCGGAGATGAACGACTCGGTGACGAGAGATGCCTTGGTGATGCCGAGCAGGTCCTGTTCGTAGGTTGCCGGCTTCTTGTTCATCGCAATGGTCTTGTCGTTGATATCGAGCACGCGCGCCTTGTCGACCTGGTCGCCGCGCAGCAGCCGGGTGTCGCCACCATCGAGTATGGTGACCTTACGCAGCATCTGGCGCACGATAACCTCGATGTGCTTATCGTTGATCTGTACGCCCTGCAGGCGGTAAACGTCCTGCACCTCGTTGACCATGTAGTTGGTCAGATCGCGCACACCCTTGATACGCACGATATCGTGCGAATCGAGCTCACCGTCGACCAGGACCTCGCCCTTCTCGACATGCTCGCCCTCGAACACGTTGATATGACGAAACTTCGGAATCAGCGTTTCGATCGATTCGCCTTCGCTGTCGGTAATAACCAGGCGCTTTTTGCCCTTGGTTTCCTTGCCGAAGGATACGGTACCGGTCATCTCGGCCAGGATAGCGGGCTCTTTCGGCTTGCGCGCCTCGAACAGGTCGGCAACCCTTGGCAGACCACCGGTGATATCCCGGTTCTTCGACGATTCCTGCGGAATCTTGGCGAGTACGTCGCCAACCTTGATCCTGGCACCGTCCTCGACGTTGACGAAGGCACCACCCGGCAGCATGTAGTGCACCGGAATATTGGTACCGGCATAGCACAACACCTTGCCCTTGGCGTCTACCAGTTCCACGGTCGGGCGCAATTCCTTGCCCGCGTTGGAACGGATCGAATCGTCCATGACTTCGATCGTGGTCAGTCCGGTCATTTCATCGACGCGATGCTGGACCGTCACCGCTTCGACGAAGTCGGTGAATTTGACCTTACCCGCAACCTCGGTGATAACCGGGTGCATATGCGGATCCCAGGTGGCCAGCGTATCGCCGGCGTTTACCTTGGCGCCATCCTTGATTGAGAATTCCGAACCGTAAGGAATCTTGTACCTTTCCTTTTCGCGACCGGTGGCATCGTCCACCACGCCGACCTCACCCGAGCGCGATACCGCGATCAGGCGCTTGGCCGAGTTCTGCACTACCTTGACGTTGTGGAAGCGCACGGTACCGCTGTTCTTGACCTCGATACTGTTGACCGAGGCCGAGCTGCTGGCGGCACCGCCGATGTGGAAAGTACGCATGGTCAGCTGGGTGCCGGGCTCGCCGATCGACTGCGCGGCGATTACGCCCACGGCCTCGCCCCTGCCGACCTTGTGGCCGCGGGCCAGCTCGCGGCCGTAACACTGCACGCAGATACCGTGGCGCGCTTCACAGGTCACCGCCGAGCGCACCTTGAGCTCATCGACGCCCAGTTCATTGATCATTTCGATTTCGCGCTCTTCCAGCAGGGTGCCGTTGGGAATCACGACCTTGCCTTTATCATCCTTGAGATCCTGCTGGATGACACGACCCAGCACCCGCTCACCCAGGTCGACAACGATATCGCCGCCTTCGATGATCGGACGCAGCTCGATGCCCTCTTCGGTACCGCAGTCGTCCATATTGACGACCAGGTCCTGCGAAACGTCGACCAGGCGGCGCGTCAGGTAACCGGAGTTTGCGGTTTTCAGCGCCGTATCGGCGAGACCCTTACGTGCACCGTGGGTTGAGATAAAGTACTGCAGGACGTCGAGACCCTCACGGAAATTCGCGGTAATCGCGTTCTCGATGATCGAACCGTCAGGCTTGGCCATCAGGCCACGCATGCCGGCGAGCTGGCGAATCTGGGCTGCGGAACCCCGCGCCCCCGAATCGGCCATGACGAATATCGAGTTGAACGAATCCTGAACCGCCTCGTTACCCTCGGCGTCGACCACGGTTTCCTTGCCGATTTCGTTCATCATCGCGCGCGCCACCTTGTCGTTGGCGTGCGACCAGATATCGACCACCTTGTTATAACGCTCGCCAGAGGTTACCAGACCGGTAGCCCACTGCTTTTCGATGTCCTTGATTTCAGCCTCGGCAGCCTTGATCAGGTCGACCTTTTCCGACGGAATAATCATGTCGTTTACGCCGATCGAAATGCCGGAACGCGTGGCATAGTGATAGCCGGTATACATCAGCTGGTCCGCGAGAATGACCGTATCCTTGAGACCGACCTCGCGGTAACAGGCGTCAATCAGCTTGGACACCGCCTTTTTATCCAGCGTCTTGTTGATCAGCGAGAACGGCAGGCCTTCCGGCAGCATTTCGCTCAGGATAGCGCGTCCGACCGTGGTCTCGACCAGTGTTTTGGTCTCCACCCGGTTGCCTTCTTCGTCACGATGAAATTCAGAAACGCGACACTTGATGCGTGCCTGCAACTGCACCACCTTGTTGTGATAGGCGCGCAGCACCTCCTTGGCATCGGCAAAGGCCATGCCTTCGCCCTGCACGTTTATCTTGTCGCGCGTCATGTAGTACAGCCCGAGGATAATGTCCTGGGTCGGTACGATGATCGGCTTGCCGTTGGCCGGCGACAGGATGTTGTTGGAAGACATCATCAGCGCCCGCACTTCGAGCTGAGCCTCGATCGACAGCGGCACGTGTACCGCCATCTGGTCGCCGTCGAAGTCGGCGTTGAACGCGGTACAGACCAGCGGATGCAGCTGGATTGCCTTGCCCTCGATCAGGATTGGCTCGAACGCCTGGATCCCGAGACGATGCAGGGTCGGCGCGCGGTTGAGCATAATCGGGTGCTCACGGATAACTTCTTCCAGGATATCCCAGACCTCGGCGACTTCGCGTTCCACCAGCTTTTTCGCGGCCTTGATAGTGGTCGCGAGCCCACGCATTTGCAGCTTGCTGAAAATAAACGGCTTGAATAGCTCGAGCGCCATTTTCTTCGGCAATCCGCACTGGTGCAGCTTCAGCGTCGGGCCGACCACGATAACCGAACGGCCCGAGTAATCGACACGCTTGCCCAGCAGGTTCTGACGGAAACGTCCCTGCTTGCCCTTGATCATGTCGGACAGCGACTTCAGCGGACGCTTGTTGGTACCGGTGATAGCGCGGCCGCGACGACCGTTGTCGAGCAGCGCATCGACCGACTCCTGCAGCATGCGCTTCTCGTTACGCACGATGATATCGGGCGCGTTGAGCTCGAGCAGGCGCTTGAGTCGGTTGTTACGGTTGATTACGCGACGGTACAGATCGTTCAGATCCGAGGTCGCGAAGCGGCCACCGTCGAGCGGTACCAGCGGGCGCAGATCCGGCGGCAGTACCGGCAATACGGTCATGACCATCCACTCCGGACGGTTGCCCGAATCGATAAAGGCCTCGACCAGCTTGAGCCGCTTCGACAGGCGCTTGAACTTGGTTTCCGACTTGGTGCTCTCGATCTCTTCCCGCAGCTCCTGGGCTTCGTGGTTCAGGTCGACATCGCGCAGCAGCTCGTAGACGGCTTCGGCACCCATCTTGGCGTTGAAATCGTCACCGAATTCCTCGATCGCCTCGAGGTATGCCTCGTCGGTTAACAGCTGGCCTTTTTCGAGGGTTGTCATACCGGGGTCGATAACGACGAAACCTTCGAAATACAGCACCCGCTCGATGTCGCGCAGCGTCATGTCGAGCAACAGGCCGATACGTGACGGCAGCGACTTCAGGAACCAGATGTGGGCGATCGGGCAGGCCAGCTCGATGTGGCCCATACGCTCGCGGCGCACCTTGGTCTGGGTGACCTCGACGCCGCACTTCTCGCACACCACGCCGCGGTGCTTGAGGCGCTTGTATTTGCCGCAGAGGCATTCGAAGTCCTTGACGGGACCGAATACCTTGGCGCAGAACAGGCCGTCACGCTCCGGTTTGAAGGTACGGTAGTTGATGGTTTCGGGCTTCTTGACCTCGCCGTAGGACCAGGAACGAACCATGTCTGGCGAAGCCAGCCCTACCCGGATGTGGTCAAAATCTTCGTCCGCACCCTGTTTCTTTAAGAGATTCAGTAAGTCTTTCATGATTATTCCTGCTCCAGTTCAATGTTCAGGCTCAAGGAGCGAATCTCCTTGAGGAGCACGTTAAACGACTCCGGCATTCCCGCCTCCATACTGAAATCGCCGTCGACGATGTTCTTATACATCTTGTTACGGCCGTTGACGTCGTCCGACTTGACCGTCAGCATTTCCTGCAAGGTGTAAGCCGCGCCGTAAGATTCGAGCGCCCAGACCTCCATCTCGCCGAAACGCTGACCGCCGAACTGCGCCTTGCCGCCCAGCGGCTGCTGGGTAACCAGGCTGTAGGGACCGGTCGAGCGCGCATGCATCTTGTCGTCGACGAGGTGATTGAGTTTCAGCATGTACATGTAGCCAACGGTGACCGGGCGATCGAAAGCTTCACCCGTGCGACCGTCGATCAGCGTCGTCTGCCCGGTTTCAGGCAATTCCGCCAGCGCCAGCATGTTCTTGATTTCCTCTTCCTCGGCGCCGTCGAATACCGGCGTCGCCATCGGCACGCCGTCGCGCAGGTTGCGGCAGAGCTCCAGCACCTCATCGTCGCTGAGTTCCTTCAATTTCAGCTTTTCGCCGTTGTTGTTGTAGATCTTCCTAAGGAAGGTCTTCATCTCTTCGACCTTGCGCTGGTTGTCGATCATCTCGCCGAGCTTGAGGCCGAGTCCGGCCGCGGCCCAGCCGAGGTGAGCCTCGAGGATCTGGCCGACGTTCATGCGCGAGGGCACGCCCAGCGGGTTCAGCACCACGTCTACCGGGGTACCGTCTTCGCGGTAAGGCATATCCTCTTCCGGCACGATCATCGAAACCACGCCTTTGTTACCGTGACGCCCGGCCATCTTGTCGCCGGGCTGCATGCGGCGCTTGACCGCGACGTAGACCTTGACCATCTTCAGCACGCCGGGCTTGAGATCGTCGCCCGCGGTAACCTTTTTCTTCTTTTCCTCGAACAGGCGGTCGAATTCGGCACGCTGCGCTTCGAGCTGCTCGTTGAGCGACTCCATCTGCTTGGCGAGCTTGTCATCGATAACCCGGATCTTGGACCACTGGTCACGACCGATCGATTCGAGATAATCCTTGGTGATGACACCGTTCTTCTTCATACCGCCGGGTCCGCCACTGGCTTTCTTGCCGGTGCACAGGCGCGCCACGCGCTGGTAAATGTTTTCTTCGATGATGCGGAACTGGTCGTCCAGGTCCTTCTTCAGCGAATCGATCTCGATACGTTCGTTATCGAGCGCGCGAGCATCCTTTTCGACGCCGTCACGGGTAAATACCCGCACGTCGACGACGGTTCCGGTCACGCCCGACTTCATGCGCAGCGAGGTATCCTTAACATCGGATGCCTTCTCGCCGAAGATCGCGCGCAGCAGTTTCTCTTCCGGGGTCAGCTGGGTTTCGCCTTTCGGGGTGACCTTGCCAACCAGGATATCGCCCGGCTTGACTTCGGCACCGACGTAAACCACGCCGGATTCGTCCAGCTTGGACAGCAGGCCTTCGCTGACATTCGGGATATCCGCCGTAATTTCCTCGGCACCGAGCTTGGTGTCACGCGCCAGGCAGGACAGTTCCTCGATATGCACCGTGGTAAAACGATCTTCCTTGACCACGCGCTCGGACAACAGGATCGAGTCCTCGAAGTTGTAACCGTTCCAGGGCATGAACGCGACCTGCATGTTCTGGCCCAGCGCCAGTTCACCGAGATCGGTCGAAGCGCCATCGGCGAGCACGTCGCCAGCCTCGATAACGTCGCCCGGACGCACCAGCGGCTTCTGGTTGATGCAGGTGTTCTGGTTGGAACGCGTGTACTTGGTAAAGTTGTAGATGTCCACACCGGGCTCGCCGGCGCTGGTTTCGGAATCGTCAACCCGCACCACGACACGGCTAGCGTCGACCGAATCGACCACGCCGCCGCGCTGGGCCTTGACCGTGGTTCCCGAATCGACCGCGACTGCTCGCTCCATACCGGGTCCGACCAGCGGCTTTTCGGCGCGCAGGCAAGGCACCGCCTGGCGCTGCATGTTGGAACCCATCAACGCACGGTTGGCGTCGTCGTGCTCGAGAAACGGAATCAGCGAGGCCGCCACCGATACGATCTGCTTCGGTGACACGTCCATGTAGTCGATCTTGTCAGCGGTCGACAGGATCGACTCGTTCTGGTGACGACAGGGAATCAGTTCGTCGGTCATCACGCCCCTCTTGTCGAGCGTGACGTTGGCCTGCGCAATCTGGTACTGGCTTTCCTCGATCGCCGACAGGTACTCGACCTGGTTGGTCACCTTGCCATTGGTCACCTTGCGATAAGGGGTCTCGAGGAAACCGTAATGATTGGTACGGGCGTAAACCGAGAGCGAATTGATCAGCCCGATGTTCGGGCCTTCAGGGGTCTCGATCGGGCATACGCGGCCGTAGTGCGTCGGATGTACGTCGCGCACTTCGAAACCGGCACGTTCACGCGTCAGGCCGCCCGGCCCGAGGGCCGATACGCGACGCTTGTGGGTAACCTCGGACAGCGGGTTGTTCTGATCCATGAATTGCGACAGCTGGCTCGAGCCGAAGAATTCCTTGACCGCGGCGGCTACCGGCTTGGCATTGATAATATCCTGCGGCATCAGCCCTTCGGATTCGACCAGGCCGAGACGGTCGCGCACCGCGCGCTCGACGCGAACGATACCGGTACGAAAAGCGTTTTCGGCCATTTCACCGACGCTGCGAATACGACGGTTACCGAGATGATCGATGTCGTCGACGTTACCGTTACCGTTACGAATATCGATCAAAACTTTCATCACGTCGACGATATCTTCGGTCGACAGTACACCCTCGCCATCGATGCTGTCGCGTCCCAGGCGGCGGTTGAACTTCATGCGCCCGACTTCGGACAGATCGTAACGCTCGTCGTTGAAGAACAGATTCTGGAACAGGTTCTCGGCAGACTCGCGCGTCGGCGGCTCGCCGGGGCGCATCATGCGGTAGATTTCAACCTTGGCTTCGAGATCGTTGGTGGTCGGATCCAGCGCCAGCGAGTTGGAAATATAAGGTCCGCGGTCGACTTCGTTGGTGAAGATGGTGCGAATCTGCTTGATACCCTTGTCGCGAATCATCGCCAGCATTTCTTCGGTGATTTCATCGTTCGCGTTGGCGAAGATTTCGCCGGTTTCGCTATCCACCAGGTTTTCGGACAACACCTTGCCGATCACGAAATCGTCGGGAACGGCCAGCAGCTTGATCTTGGAAGCCTTGAGCTGCTTGACATGCAGCGCGGTGATACGGCGCCCTTGCTGCACCAGCACCTTGCCCTTGACCTTGATGTCGAAGGTCGCGGTTTCGCCCTTGAGCCAGTCGGCCTCGAGCTGCATGTTGATCCCGGTTTTGGCGAACTTGAAAACGTTGTGATCGAAAAACATCTCGAGCATCTGCTCGTTATCGAAGCCGAGTGCGCGCAGCAGGATGCTCGCGGGAAGCTTGCGGCGGCGGTCGATACGCACGAACAGCGAGTCCTTGGGATCGAATTCGAAATCGAGCCATGAGCCGCGATAAGGAATGACGCGCGCAGAAAACAGCAGCTTGCCCGAGGAATGCGACTTGCCGCGGTCGTGATCGAAAAATACGCCGGGTGAACGGTGCAGCTGGGATACGATAACGCGCTCGGTACCATTGATGACGAAGGTGCCGTTTTCGGTCATCAGCGGCATTTCGCCCATGTAGACTTCCTGCTCCTTGATATCCTTGACCGAGCGATTCTTGGCCGAGGCTTCCTTGTCATAAATCACCAGGCGCACCAGCACGCGCAACGGCGCTGCATAGGTCAGGCCACGGATCTGGCACTCCTTGACGTCGAATACCGGATCGCTGATGCGATAGCTGACGTACTCGAGCTCGACGTTGCCGCTGAAGCTGACGATCGGAAAAATAGATTCGAAGGCACGCTGTAAACCGGTGCCTTCCTGGTTACCTTCGGGGTTTAGAAAACGCTTGTACGAGTCGGTTTGAATTGCCAGCAGGTA
>JAASSH010000001.1 GCA_021767985.1 Gammaproteobacteria bacterium
TACCGCCTGCTAAACACGGCCTACCACTATCCGGGCCCGGCACTGGTGCGTTATCCGCGAGATAGCACCACCAAGGCCGAGCAGGCTAACGTCGATGATTGCGTCGAGATTGGCACGGCATTGCAGGTTCGCAGTGGCAAGAAAACCGCGCTTCTGGTGTTCGGCAGCTTGTTAGCGACCGCAAAAGCCATCGCTGAAGATCTCGACCTGAGTCTCGTCAACATGCGTTTCATCAAGCCTGTCGATGAATCGATAATTGTGGATATGGCTTCAACTCACGATTACCTGGTCACGCTCGAAGACTCGAGTGTCGCCGGTGGCGCCGGTTCGGCAGTGCTCGAAGTTCTCAATCAGAAGCAGATTCAAATTCCGCTATTGCGGCTCGGCCTGGAGGATTTCTTCCCGTCGCAGGGTAGCCGCGATGAGATTTTGCAGGACTATGGTCTCGACCCGGCAACGCTACGCAGCTCGATCAGCGAGTTTACCGGGGCCTGAATCTGGCTTCAAATAAGCGATTAGAAACCGTTTTTCGACAGTTTTAGTCCGTTCTGGCTGGTTTAAACAATGGCTTCCGTGGTTCTATTCCCATACAATTAGCGATGTTGGGCTGCAAAACCCGGCATTAATATAATCAAGCTACAGAGTAATATTATGTCTGAAACAGTAACTGGCACAGTTAAATGGTTTAACGATGCCAAAGGTTATGGATTTATTTCACAAGAGGGTGGCAAAGACGTTTTTGTTCATTACAGCGCGATTCAGGCTGAAGGTCACAAAACACTTCAGCAGGGCCAGACCGTTACCATGAAGGTTACCGACGGCGCCAAAGGCCCGCAGGCTGAAGACGTTTCCCCCGCTTAATACAAAATAATAATAAAGACATTTCCAATCACCTGATTCCGGCCTGTCGACGGTTGGTTCAGCTCCACCGGCGAAATCGCAGATTTCGTTAACTTCGCCTAGTGCCATATCCTGAGTACCCGGGACCCAGCAGACCGCTATCGCTATCCGTTATCGTTAATGTGATAATTGTCGTTATGACTATTTGCCTTAACCAGATGTCACAGTATAATACCCGACCGTTTTGCTTGGTTATTAGCATGTCAATTTTATCAAACAACTCTCTCGCTGATGCAGTGCGCTGTGATAATGTGTACAGGGTTTGCAAAAGGATCGAGCCATGAATGGTCAACCCGCCACTGACAACGTTTCAACTATTCCCGATGTTCAGGGTAGCGCCGATACGCGAGAGCTTGCTATTAACAAGGTCGGTATCAAGGACATTCGTCACCCCGTCATCGTAAAAGACCGTTCCGACGGCAAACAGCACACGATTGCGACCTTCAGCATGTTCGTATTCCTGCCGCACCAGTTCAAAGGCACGCACATGTCACGTTTCGTTAAAATTCTAAACGATCACGAGAAGGAAATTTCCTATACCTCGTTTAACGAAATGCTGCGTGAAATGGCCGAGCTGCTCGAGGCTGATTCGGGTTACATCGAGATGAACTTTCCCTACTTCGTTAACAAGAAGGCGCCGGTCTCGGGCGTGGAGTCGCTGCTCGACTACGAAGTGTCATTGATCGGAGAAATTAATTCCGGAGTCACCAGCACCCGTATCAAGGTGCAGATCCCGGTCACCAGCCTGTGCCCCTGTTCAAAATCGATTTCCGACTATGGTGCCCACAATCAGCGTTCGCATGTCACGCTGAATGCGAAAACCAGCGGTTTCATCTGGATCGAGGAATTGATCGACATCGTCGAAAAACAGGCTTCCTGTGAACTTTACGGACTGTTGAAACGCCCCGACGAAAAGTACGTGACCGAGCGCGCTTACGATAATCCAAAGTTCGTCGAGGACATGGTGCGCGATATTGCCGGAGAGTTAAACAAGGACGACAGAATTCGCCAGTACGTGCTCGAATCCGAGAACTTCGAATCCATACATAATCACTCGGCCTACGCCCTGATCGAGTTTGACAAGGACAATCGGTAGCGTTAAACGGTAATCCAGTCGAAACCCGAGTCCTGACTGGCAAGTACCGGTTCAGGTACATCGTCCAGTTGGCGAATCAATTCATCCACGATTGCGGGTGCATTATTTTTCTCGGATATATGCGCGGCTATCAGGCAGACCAGGTTCCCGGTGTCGATTCGACGCAGCAGGTCCAGCGACTGGTGATTCGACAGGTGCCCGTGATTACCACCCACCCGCTGCTTTAGCATTTCCGGATATGGACCGTTTTCAAGCATTTCGGGATCGTAATTAAACTCCAGCAGCAATCCATCGAGGCAATCGAAGGCATCGACGATATGCCGGGTAATATGGCCGGTATCGGTTAACAGGCCAAGGCGCCTGCCAGTATCGATCTGCTGAAAAATGAACTGCAGGGGTTCGCTGGCGTCGTGCGGCACGGTTACCGGCAAGACCTCGATCTCCCCTATCGTCACGCTGTGACCGGCGACCAGCCTGCGGTACTCGAAATCCGGCGGCAGCGCAGCACGCGCGGTACCCACCGCGGTCCATAGTGGAATATCGTGGCTGGCGCAAAGCCGATGCACGCCGCCGCTGTGATCGCCATGCTCATGAGTCAGCAACACCGCATCGATGTTTTGCGGGTCGATCTCGAAGCGCTGCAAGCGCTCGGTAAATCGCTTCAAGGAAAAACCGTTGTCTACCAGCAGCGTGGTATCGCGATGCTGTACCAGGGTCGCGTTTCCCCGGCTACCACTGCCCAGCGATGCAATTCTCATACTTGCTATTTAAGCCGCCGATGCAAAATTCTCAGAAATTCCGCGCCCTCGCGAGAGGTATCGATTTCTCCCTTGGCATCCTCGATGTTGACGCGGGTCAGTTCGTGGCTCACTTCCGACAGAACCAGAAAGATCGTTCGTTCCCCGGATTCGTCAGCCGAATCCAGGGAGAAAAGGCTGCTGGCATCTGGTTCCGCGACCTGTAATTTCACCTGAATAACACCTTCCTGGGAGAGTCCGCTCTTGAACTCGGCGCTCTCGATACCGAAGTTCAGTCGCTCGAGATTGTGATACATCCGGTTCCAGGCAATCTGGTAAGGATCCCTGATAATCAGGAACGGCGAGTTTTCCTCGACATCCTGTCGTATGAACGCACGCGGTTGAAACATCTTGACGCTCTCGAGCTGCAGGTCGACCTGCTCCCGCTTCAAGCCGAGGTAGATCATCAGTCGTGACAGCATCTCGGTTTCGAGTTCCGGATCCGGCAGCCGATAACGCCAGTCGCTGTACTCATCGTCAGCGGCATTCACCGGCCCGCCTTTGTCTTCGGTTTCGAGAACATAGTTGTACTCGGCACCGCGATGCGCGATGTAAATTCGGCTCCTGCCCTGCGCGTCACGCGCGATTCGCGTTTTGAACTGATCCTGGATCGCGGACAAATCGTCCTCGCCGAACAGGCGTTCGAGCCAGTTACCGGCTGGTTCGGTGCTGCCCACTTCTTTGACAATCCATTCGGTCTCCATGACACCGATCACGGGTTCGTCCTTGATCAGACGATAACCCTCCGAGGCCCAGAAATTCTTTACCAACTGGTAAAGATTGTCGACCGGTTCCTCCACGCTGAGCCAGTAAAAGTCCTCGCTACCGTTCAGGCGCAATGATTCAACCTTGGCCAGCACGGGAATCTCGTCACGCACCGATTCGTCGTCACCGGAAAAGGCTTCGGGCAATTCGAAACTGGATACCGCCTCGTACTCGATCAGATCCGGCGGCAATTCAAGCTTGTCACCCACGGAAGCGTCCAGATACCGCATGTCGAGATCGCTCTGGCAGCCTGTGAACACAGCGGTCAATAACAACAGCGCCGCCGCAGGTAATTTTCTCATAAGGCGCCGCAGGCGATTAGCGCCTGTCTGAGAGGTTGTTGATGCTCCTCGGCAAGCACCGTCATCGGCAGGCGTAGATTCAACTCGCCAAAACCCATTTGCGAAACCGCCCACTTGACCGGGATCGGGTTGGATTCGATAAACAGCAAGCGATGCAGATCCGCAATTTCCGCATCCGCCGCGCGTGCCTCGGCCGCCTTACCGTCGAGCGCCAGTCGACACATATTAGCCATTTTCGCAGGAACCACGTTTGCCGTAACCGAAATCGCACCGTGACCACCGTTCAGAATAAACTCGCAGGTAGTCGAATCATCACCGGTTAGCAGCGAAAAGTCGTCGCTTACCTGGCGCTTGATGTCCGCCAGGCGCTCCATGCTGCCGGTGGCTTCCTTGATACCGACTATGTTGCGCACCCGCGCAAGCTCGGCAACGGTATCGGCCTGCATGTCGCAAGCGGTTCGACCAGGCACGTTGTAAAGGATCTGCGGAATATCGACCGCTTCGGCAATGGCTTTATGATGCAGCACCAGCCCCTGTTGTGTCGGCTTGTTGTAATAGGGGGTCACCAGCAGCGCGGCCTCCGCCTGGCACTTGTGAGCGCAGGTAGTCAATTCGATCGCTTCCGCGGTTGAATTGGCTCCGGTACCGGCAATCATGGGTAACCGCTGGCCGATTATTTCGTAGCTGCGATGCAGCAGGTCGCAATGCTCGGCCGGGCTTAATGTCGCCGACTCGCCGGTGGTGCCGGCAATGACCAGCGCTGCGGTGCCCGAGCGCACGTGAAAATCGATCAGCGCCTCGAGTTGCGTGTAGTCGACATCGCCATTGCCCAGCATTGGAGTGACCAATGCCACGATACTGCCTTTAAACATGGATGACCTCTAAGCCCATGGTTTATCAAGGAGCGTATGGTATAAAAGACTGCGCTGAATGTACAAAAAATATGCCTATTCGGCGATCAGATCCTCGGAGGGCCAGGCCTTGAGTATGGCCTGTATGAGCGTTGCCAGCGGAATCGCGAAAAACACGCCCCAGACACCCCACAGGCTGCCGAAGAAAACCACGGCGACGATGATTGCAACCGGATGCAGGTTGACCACTTCGGAAAACAGCAGGGGCACCAGCAGATTACCGTCGAGGAACTGGATAAACCCGTAAATGACCATCAACCAGCCGAACTCGGAGGTAAAGCCCCACTGAAAGAAGGCAATCAGGGCTACGGGTATCGTGACCACCGTGGCGCCCACGTAGGGAATAATCACCGATAATCCCACCGCCAGGCTAAGCAGCATCGCATAGTTGAGCCCCATTAGCGCGAACGCGATGTAACTTGCGACCCAGATGATCAACACCTCGATGACCTTGCCACGAACGTAACTGGCAATCTTGATATCGAGCTCCGCCCAGACCGTACGCAACAGCCGCCGCTCCTCGGGCAGGAAATTAGCGAGCCAGCTCAGAATAACGACCTTGTCCTTTAAAAAGAAAAACACCATCAACGGTAACAGGATCATGTAGACCAGAAAGGTGATGACCCCCACCACCGACGACAGCGAGATAGTCACCACGCGCTGCCCCATCGAGGTCAACTCGGTTCGCGCCAGGGTCAGCACTTCCTCGATCTGTTCGGCAGAAACATAATCGGGATACTTGTCCGGCAGCTGCAGCAACCACTGCTGACCCTTGCCAAGCATATTGGGCATCTCGCGGAACAATTCGGTGACCTGCTTCGACAACAGGGGCAGCAGGACAAAAAACGTCAGGAGTATCGCCGTTATCATGAGCGCGGTAACGATGCTGGCCGCCACCGTCCGGCCGAGATTAACCCGGTGCAGCCAGGCTACCAGGCCCTCGGCCAGGTAAGCAATAATAATTGCCACGAGGATCGGCAACAGGTGCGCGTGCAGTATAAAAACCAGCAGGCCGCCGGCTATTAGAATGAACGCGAAAATTACCGTCTGTGGATCGGTGAAATGGCGGTGATACCATTGCTGCAGAATTTCAAACATGATGTAACGATCTGGCCGCTTTAACCGGGATTCAGATACTATCCGTGGCTTTTAAAATACGACTGCGCAAACTCGAGCAGCTCTTCCATTACCGTAACGCGAAACTTCTGGCGTTGGCGCACAAAGGAAAACGGACGGCTCAGCGGCGGATCGAGTTGCAGTTCACAAAGTGTATTCAGTTTTAGCTCCTTGTCGATAATCGAACGCGAAATTATAGTTATACCCATACCAGCCTCCACGGCTCCCTTGATCGCTTCGGGACTACCGAGCTCAAGGCAAAAATCCATCTCGCCTGGATTGACGTTTTCGTCGATCAGGTACTGCATAATAACTTCGCGGGTGCCCGAGCCCTCTTCCCGGCTGACAAACGGATACTTGACGATCTCGGCAGCCTTGACCTTACCGCCGCGTTTGACCAGTTCATGATCGGGCGCGGCGACGACGACCAGCTGATCATCATGACATACCTCGACGATGAGATTCTTGTTACTGACCTGGGACTCGACCACGCCCAGATCGATAACGTTATGCTCGACCATCGAAACGATACCCTCGGAGTTCGATACCTTGAGTCGCAGGTTGATATCGGGATAGCGATTTTTGAATTCACCCAGCAACGCCGGCAGCATGTATTCGGCAATCGTCGTACTGGCTCCGATCGTCAAAGCTCCGCTGATCTCCCCGGTCAGATCACGCACCGAGTTCTCCATCTCGGAGTATAGATCAAATATGCGTTCCGCGAACTCCGCTACGCGTTCACCCGCCGGGGTCAGATTGACTTTGTTGTGGGTGCGGTCAAACAGGCGGGTATTGAAATATTCCTCGAGCTGTCGCACCTGAAAAGTTACCGCGGGCTGGGTCATGTGCAACGCTTCGGCAGCCTTGGTGAAGCTTAACAGCTTGGCTACGGTATGGAATACCTTGAGTCTGCGATCGCTCATTCGGTGCAAAGGCCCTTGTATCGGGTCCGAAATTATATATTAAATTTTTAAATACCTACAGAAGATATAAATATGATTAATGGATAACCGCCCGATTTCCCATGCAACCCGAGAGATAACATTAAAAAAAGATGGTAAATATTTGGATGACAACTATTCTTTTGATTCGTAGACTATTTTTTTTGCAGCAAGGAAAAATATCACCATGCGCTATTCGGTTTTCCTGATATTACTCGCATCGATGTCGCTAAATGCGGGATCTATCCATAAGTGGGTCGATGAAGAAGGTAATGTCCACTATGGCGACTCACCTCCGGTCAGCGCAAAAACCGAGGGCGTTCGGGTTCAGGGGGCGCCCAGCAATCCCGGTAAGGCGCTGCCTCGTCTGGGCTCGCCGGATACGTCTTCCGCTGACGGAAGCTCGACCGATGCCGCTGCCAGTGGGGACCAGGTGCCCGAAGATCAGGCCAAACTCGCCTGCGACGCCGCGCGGGAAGATCTTAGAGTAATCGGCAGCAGCAGCCGCATCAAGCTCAAGAGTGCCGATGGCAGCACCCGTTACATGACGTCCGAGGAAATCGAGGAACGCAAGACCCAGGCCGAGGCTGACATCGAGCGATTTTGTCAATAAGGGGCCAGTACCTCTTAATTTTCTGTTAACCACTCGTGGAATCTCTATAATGCGCCGAATCTAATGAATTCTGGTGCACGCTAACCGTGTTTGATCGCCTATGAGAGCTTCCCGTTTCCATCTAGCAACCCTCAAAGAAACCCCGGTAGATGCCGAAATCGTCAGTCATCAGCTAATGCTGCGTGCCGGTATGATCCGGCGACATGCGGCAGGCATCTATAGCTGGTTACCGCTGGGCCTGCGAATCCTGCGCAAGGTCGAACAGATCGTGCGCGAAGAAATGGACCGTGCCGGCGCGCTGGAGTTACTAATGCCATCGTTTCAGCCGTCCGAACTCTGGCAGGAATCAGGGCGCTGGGACCAGTTCGGCCCGGAGTTGCTGCGGCTCAAGGACCGGCACGAGCGCGACGCCTGTATCGGCCCCACGCACGAAGAAATCGTTACCGACATCTTTCGCCGGGAGGTGAACAGTTACCGCCAGCTACCGCTTAATTTTTACCAGATTCAAACCAAGTTCCGTGACGAAATCAGGCCACGCTTCGGGGTTATGCGCTCGCGTGAATTCATCATGAAAGACGCCTACTCTTTCGACCTGGACCGGGACGCGATGCAACGCTCCTACGACATCATGGATCAGGCCTACATCAAAATCTTCGACCGCTTTGGCCTCGACTATCGCGCGGTCAGCGCCGACTCCGGCGCTATCGGCGGCAGTACCTCGCAGGAATTTCACGTGCTCGCCGAATCCGGTGAGGACGCAATTGCATTTTCGGACCAGAGCGACTTCGCGGCAAATATCGAAACCGTGGAGGCATTGCCGCCTGCAGCCGAGCGCGCCGCGCCTGCGGCCGATATGGAAACCGTCGACACCCCGGGCATGCATACCATCGACGATCTCGCATCGGGTCTCGGTATCAGTGCCCGGCAGTGCCTCAAGACCCTGATCGCAGAGGCTGAAGATGGCGGACTGGTCGCGCTGGTATTACGCGGAGATCACGAACTCAATGTGCTCAAGGCGGAGCGTCTCGCCGGCGTGGCGAGTCCACTGCGCCTGGCGCAGCGTGAGCAAATCATCGAGGTTCTGGGTAACGATATCGGTTCCATAGGCCCGATCGGATTGGCGATACCGGTATTCGTCGATCACAGTGCCGCCCGGCTGAGCGACTTCGTTTGCGGCGCCAACCAGGACAACAAGCACCTGGTCAACGCCAACTGGGGCCGGGATTGCGACGAACCGGTGAGCGTCGATATCCGCAACGTGGTCGCCGGCGATCCCAGCCCGGATGGCAAAGGCGAGCTGAAAATTCTGCGCGGCATCGAAGTCGGGCATATATTCCAGCTTGGCCAGAAATACTCCGAGTCGATGCAGGCCACGGTGCTGGACGAACAGGGCAAGGCGATCGTACCCTTCATGGGCTGCTACGGCATCGGCGTGACGCGCGTGGTCGCGGCCGCAATCGAACAAAACCACGACGACAAGGGCATCATCTGGCCCGAGTCGCTGGCACCGTTTCAGCTCGCGATTTGCCCGATCAATTATCACAAGTCCGAGATCGTCAAACAGGCGGCGGATGACTTTTACCAGCAATGCCTGGATCGCGGGCTCGAGGTATTTCTCGATGATCGGCCTCTGCGACCGGGGGTCATGTTTTCCGACATGGAATTGATCGGCGTACCCCATCGTGTGGTATTCAGCGAACGCGGACTTGGAGCGCAACAGTTCGAACACAAGGGACGACGTGATTCCGAGGCACAGGAACTGCCGCTGGATGAATTACCGGCTTTTATCGAAAAGCTTGCTAGTTCCTCATGGGCGCCCGGATAACAAGGCTCGCGCCAATCCTGTTGCTGCCGCTGGTTTTATGGTCGGTAGCCAGTCCCGCTCACGCTTCCGCCGATCCCGAGTTACGCCGGTTGCTGAAAGAGGCAATCGAGTCCGATTCGGGTTTCGAAGACCGCTTCGATGCGCAGGTCTGGTTGCTCGACATGTCGCGGCGCCTCGAAAAGTTTGTCAAGAGTCCGCGCGCGCGCATTGAATTGCTCAAGCGGGTTCACTACGAGGCCAGGCGGGTCGGCATCGAGCCTGAACTGGTGTTGGCGGTAATCGAGGTGGAAAGCCGTTTCGACGAGTTCGCGATCTCGGTTGCGGGTGCGCGCGGGCTGATGCAGGTCATGCCATTCTGGCTCAACGAAATTGGAATCTCGGATCAGAACCTGTTCAAGATACGTACAAACCTCCGCATGGGTTGCACCATACTGCGCTATTACTTGGATATGGAACCCAATGATCTCGGCCGGGCGCTGGCACGCTACAATGGCAGTCTTGGCAAAACTGTTTATCCCAACAAGGTTATTAGCGCATTGCATAAGAACTGGTTCAAACAGTAAACTGCATCTCCCTGTAACCAATCGATTCGAGCCGGCTAAATCAATGTCCCTGATCGGTAAACTCAGGCGCATCAATCTCGATCGGCAGGGCTTGCTGAAAGCCAACGCCTTCGGTCGTGGCAAAAAGGCCAGCTTACGCGCCATCGAGCAGCTCGGTTACGTGCAGATAGATACCATTTCGGTCGTCGAGCGAGCGCATCATCACGTACTCTGGTCCAGGGTGAGCAACTATCGCCCTGCTCTTCTCGACCAGTTGGTACGCGAGCGAAAGCTGTTCGAGTACTGGTCGCATGCCGCAGCCTGGATGCCGATGTCGGACTACCGCTTCGCGCTACCGAGAATGCGCCAGCTAAACGGCGAACGCGACTGGTTTGGCGACTGCGACAAGAAACTAAAACATGAAATACTGAAGCGCATTGAAATCGACGGGCCGATACGGGCGCGTGACTTCGAAGATCCGCAGCATCGCAGCAGCGGTTGGTGGCAGTGGAAGCCGGCAAAACAGGCGCTCGAGCAATTATTCATGCAGGGCGAATTAATGGTTAGCGCACGCCACGGTTTCCAGAAGCTGTACGACCTGCCCGAGCGCGTTCTACCCGACTGGGTCGACACTCGCGTACCGGACACGGAAGAGTTTGCCGCGCATCTAATCGATAGCAGCCTGCGTGCGCACGGCTTTACGACCCTGACATCTGTCACTTATCTGCGCAAGGGCCAAAAACTGCGCACTGCGGTCAGACATCAGCTCGACGCACGCATTGAGAGTGAAACCCTGACCCGCGTCGATCCCGGAAACGGCACGCAGATCTACATCGATCCGGAACTACTGGACCGCCGGGCGCCTCACGCCAGCGCCCAGGTGCGTATCCTGTCGCCATTCGACAACGTCGTTATCCAACGCCAGCGCGGCCGCGAAGTATTTGATTTCGACTACCAGATCGAGTGTTACCTGCCCGGGCCGAAACGAGTACACGGCTATTTTTGCCTGCCGATACTTTATCGGGATCGATTCGCGGGACGTATCGACTGCAAAGCGCATCGGAGCAGTCGCCGGCTGGAAGTAAAAGCCCTGCACATCGAAAATCGGGTGGACGAAGCCTTTCCCGAATGCCTTAGCCAGGCGCTGGCTTCGTTTGCGGCGTTTAACGGCTGCGACCAGATCTTCACCGCAGCAGGCGTACCGAAGCAATACCTCAACGAGTGCTCGATCTATAGTTAATGAAGACCACCGCGGCGCTGGCGGCCGATAATAACACCAGCGGTCCGACGATCCAGATGTCCAGTAAAACATCGAGGGACAATGAGGTCGATGCGCTGTATATGACCTGGGCATAGACATACGACTTGACTGAAATGCCCAGGATCGCCGACAGGATGAAATGGTTTAATCTGGCCTTCAGGATGCCCGCGCTGTAATTGACAACCGAATGCGGAAACGCGGGAAACACCCGCATCGCGAACAGGGTAAAAAAATTATCCTGCGCATGCAGCAGTTTGTAACTGCGGGAATTCTCGATTCTATGCCGCCAGTCCGCGGTCAGGTACTCGGAGAAATAGTAGGCCCCGAGTCCGCCCAGCGTACCGCCGGCGGCAAGGATAAAGGTTGCGACCGGAGGCGGATACAGCGGTGCCGCAACCCAGAGAAACAGCGAACCCGCGAGCGCAAAGGTAAACAATATCGTCTGCGCCAGGATCAGAATCAGAATCAACCACCAGTACTGCGCATACCCGCGCGCAACCTCGAGTAGCTGCCTGGCATCCAGCCATCCGGCAATTTCCAGATATACACCTAGCGTAACCAGTAGTACGATCAGGAGCAGTTTTATACGATGCTGCTTTATCATCGTAACTCCTCGCTAACCCGCGGCAGGTTGCTGATAAATCATTACTCCAGGTCCACGAGGCTCGCAGGTTTCCAGCTGGCATGCTGCAGCAGCCATTCGTCCTGCCTGACCAGGCGCAGCTCGAAACCGTAAACCCTGGCACGCAGAGCAGAGACCGCGTCGATATCGCTAATCACGCTGCCCGCCATCGCCACGTGCAACCTGGCTGTCGCCTGGTTCTCGCCCAGCAGTTCGATCTCACCGATACGAGTAAACAAATGAATATTCTTGTGGCGCAAAAAATAGAGGCGCAACATACCCGCGACCCGTTTCTTGTTGTAACCACTCTGGTCGAGGTAGCTTTCATGGATCATCTCGGAGAGGTCGTCTGAGCTGCGCCGTTCGGCCGCTTCGACCGCGCTGGCGATGAAGTTACGGATTTCGTCTTCTGGTGAGTCCGGGCCACCGCTACAGGCCAGCAGGGATCCCCCTGCCCACAGCAGTAACAGCAGCCGACCCAGGAGCTTCCTCACGGCGCTAGACGTCGTAGCGGGGTGGCGCAACCTTGAGCACTTCTTCGATCGTGGTCATGCCGCGCGCCACCTTTTGCGCACCCGCCAGGTTCAGCGGTTTCATTCCCTGGCGGATCGCCAGCTTGCGAAATTTCACCAGGTCGAAGTCTTCAGCGATTGCCTGTTTCAGGCTATCGCCCAGCGGCATCATCTCGTAAATACCGACGCGCCCGATAAATCCCGTCTGTCGACATTCGAGACAACCCTCGGCGGCGGCAATCTTCTCGGGTGCCGACGTGGTCCAGGGGCTGATCAGCGCCTGCCAGTCGAGCATGTCGAATTCGGATTCGTGCTTGCAGTGCGGACACAGCGTACGCACCAGGCGCTGCGCCACCACCCCGATCAGGGTTGCGCTAATCAAATATGGCGGCACGCCCACTTCAGCCAGACGCGCGATCGCCGAAGGCGCATCGTTGGTATGCAGGGTCGATAACACCAGATGCCCGGTAAGCGCCGCCTGCACCGCCATTTCAGCGGTTTCGCGATCGCGAATCTCGCCCACCATAATAATATCGGGATCCTGGCGTAACAGGGTTTTGACACCGGTGGCGAAATCCAGGTCGATGTTGTGCTGCACCTGCATCTGGTTGAAGCTGGGTTCGACCAGCTCGATCGGATCCTCGATGGTGCACACGTTCACTTCGGGGGTGGCCAGGTGCTTGAGACTGGTATACAGGGTTGTTGTTTTACCTGATCCCGTCGGCCCGGTTACCAGGATAATGCCATAGGGACGCGAAATCATATTGTTCCAGATTTCGGACTCTTTTTTCTCCAACCCCAGCGCGGCAAAATTCTTGACCAGAACTTCCGGATCGAATATCCGCAGTACCAGCTTCTCGCCAAACGCCGTCGGCATGCTCGACAGACGCAGCTCGATCTCGGCGCCATCGGGCGACAGCGTCTTGATACGGCCATCCTGGGGCTTGCGTTTTTCGGCGACGTCGAGGCGCCCCATGATCTTGATGCGACTGACCACCGCGGCCGTTATATTGGCAGGTATCTCGTAAACCTGATGCATGACGCCATCGATGCGAAAGCGCACATTGCCCTGCTCGCGTCGGGGCTCGATATGAATATCACTGGCCCGCTGGTTAAAGGCATACTGCATCAGCCAGTCGACGATACTGACGATGTGCTGATCTTCGGCGTCTACCTTACCTGTTTTACCCAGCTCGATGAGTTGCTCGAGGTTCTGGATATTGCCGGGAAGCTCGCCCAGGTTCTTGTTGCCTGCGCCTTCCATCGCCTTACTGACGCTATAAAACTCTATCAGGTAACTTTTCAAGTCCCTGGGATTCGCCAGCACCTTCCTGATCGGCTTGTTGACGATGCGATCCAGCTCGTCCATCCATTCCTGGTTATAGGGATCGGTCACCGCGATCGAAACTTCGTTGTCGCTTACTTCCACGGGCAGGATACCGAAGCGGGAGGCGTAAGCGTACGACACGATCGAGGTACAGGAAGTGACATCCATCTTCAGCGGATCGAAATGATATCGCTCCAGCCCGGACTGCTCGGCCAGCCAGTCGGTCAGCACGTCGAGCGTAAGCGATTGTTCCGGGCGCGACTTGTTAGCCCACTGCCGGTTGGCGATGATTTCCAGGGGGTGCAGGGATTTTCTGTCCTGGGAGGAAACCAGCGAGGTAATCATGCTGGCCTTATCCTGCTCGATGATATCCTGCGATACCAGTAGATCGAGCATCCCTTCCAGGGTGCAGGCAGGTTTAGTCACGGTTTAGTCTTGCAATAATGCTTTACTGCATATTAGCAGGATTTGGCGGACTTGCATGGCTGATTACTGCGCCACGGCTTGTTGCGGTTGCCAGTTCTCGATGAACTGTTCGATCATATCACGAGTGACCGGCCCAACCTGGCGCGCGACGACCTCGCCCTCGGGGCTGACCAGGAAAGTCGTCGGCAGACCCGGAATCAATCCCAGTTCAGATTGCTGGGTAGGGCCCGACATGAAAACCGGATAGGTAATGAAATAATCTTCCAGGAAATTCTTTAGTTGCTGCCTGCCGATGTGTTCAGCATTAATGCCGATTACCATTGCGTTCTTATCCGCGTGCGCATCATGAAACGACTGTAGTTCAGGCATTTCGACAATACAGGGTGGGCACCAGGTCGCCCAGTAATTCACCACCAGCCACTTCCCCTGGAAACTACTCAGGTTTAACTTGTTTCCATGAATGTCATCCAGCGGCATGTCGATCGCCGGCGCCGCGATCGGCACGGCAAGCAACAGCAGCAGTGCGGGTAATAATCGTTTCATGCTTCTAGTCATAATCAACAACGAGGTACCTGTTCTAGGAGAGACCAGCCAGGATTTAGTTCAATAATTCTGGATACAGCGGTCGACCCGCGAGTCGTGTTTAATCCAGTTAGACAGGTATAGTGTAGTCGTGATTCGCGGCTACACAGGGCAACACATAACCTGGCGGACCTGGTCCCCAGCGATGAACAGCTTACAAAAAAAAGCCCGCTGTCGCGGGCTTTTTTCAGGTTTGCTTAACGCTATTGCGCCAGGTAATCCAGGTCCGAGGCCTCGGTTTCACCCAGGGTCCAGGCGCCACGGTTCTTGGCATGCTCGATGGCTGCACCACGCTCGGCACCTTTGGCTTTCGGAATGTAGAAATACTGACCAGGATAAATCAGGTCGGCGTCCTTGATCTGACCCGAGTTAGCCTTGTAAATCAGCGGCCACATGTAAGGATCGCCGTAGATGGTGTCCTGTCCGGAAATATTCCACAGGTTGTCACCCGAGACAACCAGGTAACCACCCATGTAGGGAGAGTCGTCCGTTGCCATTTCGGTTTCGACTGGCGTAGTGTCAGCGCTTTGCATGGCGGCAATTGCTTCCGCTGCAGCATCCTCGGCCTTGTTGGCCAGGATCTTGGCGCGAACGTTTTCACAATCGGCGGCCGCCTGCTCGGCTTCCTCGATAATCTTCGCGTTTTCTTCCCATTCCGCACCGAGGTTTCTGGCGCGCGCATTCTTCAACTTGGCCGCATAGATCGCATTTCGAACTTCAGGCGTCGCGCCCTGGCATTCATCTTCTGCCGCCATATCAGTCGCCATATCGTCGGTTGTTGAGGCTTGTTGACAGCCGACGATCATGCCTGAGGTCAGAGCGACGATAGCCGCGACCTTAAGGAGTTCTGTTGGTTTCATCTATTATATTCTCCGAGAACTTTATCGAATTATTACTTAAGTACTTACTTGGTAAATTTCAGGTAGCCCATTTTGCCAAGAAGACTACATTGATCAACCCTTTAGAGCAAGTTTTTAATGTAAATATTACTCAATCGTGACCGATTATAGCCTAGTTTCTGCGGATTTCATGCCCGCGATCTGTCAGCCCTGTTCAGAGCCCTGCCCGATTGCGCCGGAAAGCCTATTGCCATCGCTGCGGCGTTATTGTAAAACAGCGGCAATTTCGCTCGACAGGGTGCCATAGAATGAGCCAGGAAAAACTTGTCATCTACCACAATCCCAGGTGTAGCAAGTCACGAGAGACGCTGCAGTTGCTGAAAGAAAACAATATGTCTCCGGAAATCATCGAGTATCTCGAGGAACCTCCGACAGCCGCGGAGCTGGCCCGCATAATAGCGCTGCTCGGGATCGGTGCACGCGAGCTGCTGCGCACCACCGAACAGGTTTACAAAGATGCCGAGCTCGATGACGATAGTTTATCCGACGAAGAAATCATTGAGGCGATTTGCGAGTATCCCGCCCTGATGCAGCGACCTATTGTCGTGCAAGGGGAGCAGGCGATTATTGGCCGACCTCCGGTCAAGGTGCTCGATCTCATTGCATAAAATCCTGATCGTTTATTACAGCCGCCACGGCAGTGTTGCTCGCATGGCAGAGCAGATCAGTATCGGGGTCGACTCGAACCAGGCCTGCGAAGCGGTGCTGCGTTGCCTGCCCGAGGTTTCAGCGAACAGCGAGCAGCGCGAACCATCCATCCCGGCACAAGGCGTACCCTATGCCCAGGTTTCAGATCTTGAAGACTGTGCCGGCCTGATCATCGGCAGCCCCGGGTACTTCGGCAACATGGCTGCGCCCCTGAAATATTTCCTCGATCAAACCAGTCCGCTATGGCTTGGTGGCAGTATGATCGGCAAGCCAGGCGGCGTTTTTACCGCGACGTCCAGCCAGCACGGCGGGCAGGAAACCGTGCTGACCAGCATGATGCTGCCGTTACTGCACCATGGCATGCTGGTCACCGGAATACCCTATTCCGAACCGGCGCTGAACCAGACCAGCAGCGGGGCCACACCCTACGGCGCGAGCCATGTCGCCGGCCAACAGGGTCAACCTCTCAGCGAGCACGAGACCGCGGCCTGCAGGGCGCTGGGTAAACGCATCGCAGATCTCAGCTGCCGGATTGCCTGATCTTGCACCCGCTTAAAGTCATCAGCCTGCTGTCCTGGATCAGCCTGCTTGCGTTTCAGTTAAGCCTGTTCTGGCCCGCATCGGGCTTCAATCGCTACCTGGCGTCCTGCCTGGTTATTCTGCTATTGATTCCATCGAGGGGATTGCTGCGGTCAAAGGCTTACACCTACAAGTGGATCGGCTTTCTGACGATGGTTTACTTCTGCCTCGGTATCAGCGAACTGATGTTTAATCCCGATCTGCGCATCTACGGCTTCGGCACCACGGTTGCAAGCATGCTGCTGTTCATAGCGAGCATCTACTACGCGCGTTACCTGAAACTGCAGGCGCGAGAAACCTAGCCCGGATTTTCCGTAAGCGCGGTCTTGACCAGTGGGATGGTAATCTTGCGCTGATGCAATAATGAAGTTTCGTCGAGTCGCCGCAGGATAGCCATTTGCGCCGACAGGTCGCGTGCATAATGCCGCATCAGGTAAGAAATCACGTCATCTGGCAGTTCGAAACCCAGCAGTCCCGCCCGGCGCCGCAGAATTTCACGAACTTCGGCATCGTTGCTGGAAGGCAGTTGCAGCATCAGTCCCCACTGCAGGCGGGAGCGAAAATCATTCAGCCTGGCCGGCACATCGTCGGGTTTATGCGTTAGTGCAAACAGGAATCGGAAATCGCCGGCGCGACACCGATTGACCACCTGGTAGAAAAATGCCTCCCATTCCGGGTACCCGGCAATCGCGTCGAGATTATCGATCGCCAGTACCTCGCAGTCGGCGTAGCCTTCAAACCCGGAGGCCTCGCAGTGCCGCAGCTGGGCGGCGTCATAGATCTGCATCACGGTTGCGTTCTTCCTGGCAAAATCGGCGCTCGCGTTGAGCAAATGAGTTTTACCGCTAGCTGCGGCACCCCAGAGGCCGATCTGAATTTCGCCATCGCCCATAATCAGCGCTTTCAGGCTCGCAACGATTAACTCGGCCTGGTCGGAAACGAAATTCTCAAAGCTGAACTGTCGGTCGAGTGAAAGCGGTAACGCAATCTGTTTAATTGCCCACCCCGCGGTCGATATAGCTGTAGTTCAATATGATCTGTTCCTCGCCCCCGGCACTCACCTGCGGAAAGTCTTCCTGCTCCAGAATCTCCCCAAACTCGATCAGGCGCTGTAAATCCTCGGGATCGTTACGCAGCTCCAGACGATAGGTCACCACGTCCCGATTGATCATTGCGACGCGCACGCTGTCGACGGCATTCAGCGACTGCAGGTATTTCTGCACGGAGACCAGTCTGTCGATGCCTTCCAGCGCCGACACGCTGAGCAGCAGCGACTGCTCCGTACGCCGGTGATCCTCCAACGCATATTCGAGCGCCAGGATTCTTGCCAGGTGTCGGATAACCTGGTCGACGACCTCCTTTTTCGATGGCGCTTTGTGCTGCCACTTGAAAATCTGGTCGGCAAAGCGCACTTCCCAGTCACCCTGCCAACCGCGGCCACTGCGGCCAATAATCTGCCCTACCAGCAGCGCATCGGGCTGATAGCGCTGCGCCATGGTTCTAATGTTGTCGTATTCGCGCGCGACGATATCGCCGATCTTTACCATTGATATATCTTCGAGATCCATCAGTGGAAACAATACCGGCACGGCGTGCACCGCGGCGGCCTGGTCCAGCGATTCGATCAGATCGGGCGTCGCATCTTCCGACACCAGCTTGATTTTTTCGTTGACGTCGTAAGAAATCACCAGCAGGCTGCTGGGCCGCTCGCGTCCCCAGACTGGAAAATTGTGTTCCCGCAACAGGCTCTCGATCAGTTGCTGATCGAAGTCGATGCGCAGATAGAGCCGCCCGGCTTCAAATTCCTCGTCCTGCGCCTGGCTGCGGTTGATGTAACGGAATTGCTTGACGTAACGCGCGCTGCGTTGTATCGGCCGCTCGAAGGCCGCACTCTTGAGTGCATCGTCCGAACCGCTCACCTTGACGATGACCTGCCTGAAAGCCTGGCTGAAAGCTTCGAGCCGCAAACTCGTGGTTTGATCCGCGACCGCCAACTCGACCGTAAACAGGTCCTCCACGACCACCGCCCCGGCCGGTCGCCACGCACCCGCGATGACGCACAGCAGCAGTAAAACTTTTGACAACTTCATTGTTTATCTATTCTCTGGCACGGACATTTAAATACAAGGCGTGTAAAATAGCACACCCATATTATTTCCTGAACTAACAAACCATGAATCCCGAACGATCTTTGAATTATCGTGCCGCGGGCGTCGACATAGATGCCGGAAACGAACTGGTGGAACGTATCAAGCCGGCTATCAAATCCACACACAGAGAGGGTTGTGTCGGCAGTATCGGCGGATTCGGAGGGTTGTTCGAATTACCGCTCGAACGTTACCGGAACCCATTGCTGGTATCGGGCACCGACGGTGTCGGCACCAAGCTGAAACTGGCGCTCGAACTTGATCGACTCGATGGCATCGGTATCGATCTGGTAGCGATGTGTGCCAACGATATCGCGGTACTTGGTGCGGAAGCCCTGTTTTTTCTCGATTACTACGCAACCGGCCAGCTGCAGGTCGATCAGGCCGCAAGGGTAATCACCGGGATTGCGGCCGGCTGCGAACAGGCCGGCTGCGCATTGATTGGCGGCGAAACCGCGGAAATGCCCGGTGTCTATCATGGACAGGATTTCGATCTTGCCGGATTTTGTGTCGGTATCGTCGAGAAAGACAGCGTTATCGACGGTAGCCGCGTCGCTGCCGGCAACAGGCTCGTGGCGCTGGCGTCGTCGGGCGTTCATTCAAACGGATTTTCACTGGTGCGCAAAGTCATCGAAGTCTCGGACACAGACCTGTCGCAGCCCTGCGGCACGCAAACGCTGGCCGAGGCCCTGATGACGCCCACCCGGATTTACGTCAAAAACCTGCTGGAGTTATCCGGGCACTGCCGAATCAACGCCATCGCACATATTACCGGCGGCGGCCTGGTCGACAATATTCCGCGGGTGCTGCCGGCGCAACTGGCGGCAAGAATTGATGTTTCCAGCTGGGAGTTGCCCGCGGTGTTCAAATGGTTGCAGCAGTCCGGCAATATCGCTGACGAGGAAATGATGCGCACTTTCAACTGCGGTGTCGGCATGGTGCTGGCGATCGACGCACAACAGGAGCAGCAATGCCTGCAGCAGCTGCGGCAACTGGGAGAAACCGCCTGGGTTATCGGTGAAGTTACCGAACGCTCGGGCGAGCCCGCGGTAGTGCTTGCATGAGCCAGCCGCTCAGGCTCGCGGTCCTGATCTCGGGCAACGGCAGTAACCTGCAATCTATCATCGACGCTATCGAGTCGGGCCGGCTCAATGCCGAGATCAAGGCGGTAATATCCAACAACCGGAAGGCCCACGGGCTGCTGCGCGCCACTCGGCACGGGCTGCACACCTGGGTTCTGGACCACCGGGAATACCAGGATCGAGACCATTTCGACAAGCTCCTGCAACATTATCTCGAGGCCATTGATCCCGATTTTATCGTGCTTGCAGGATTCATGCGGATTCTGGGCCCCGGCATTGTCGACGCGTTCGAGAACCGAATACTGAACATTCACCCGTCGCTGTTACCCGCATACAAGGGGCTTAATACTCATCAACGCGCACTCGACAACGGTGAGCAGAAGCACGGTGTCAGCATTCACCTGGTCACCGCAAAACTCGACGATGGCCCGGTGATCCTGCAGGCCAGTTACCCGATAGAAGCCGGCGACAGCGCCGAGGATTTACAGCAAAAGGGGCACCGGCTCGAACACCAGATGTATCCGCAGGTACTGCGCTGGCTTAGCGATCGCAATCTCGTAATCGAAGGAGGCAAGCTATTCTATGAACAAGCTCTGCTCGAAGAACCGATTCAGTTCAACGCTTAGCCTGCTGCTGTTATTTGCCTTCAGCCCGACTGGTTTCGCGCTAGAAATTCCGTTACAGCCGTTTAACGCCAGTTACAACCTGTACAAGGGCGGCATGAATATCGCGACCACCGAGCTCAAGCTCGAGCGTAACGGCGAGCACTGGCGCTGGAGTTCATTAACCAGGGCGCGTGGCGTTTATGCATGGTTTACCAGCAAGCAACCCTACACTGAAACCAGTTTCAGCCGTCTCGAAAACGAGTTTCGCCTGCAGGAAATCCTGATTGCCGATGGCGGCAGGGAAAAGAGTCTCGAGTCGGCGCGTTTTGACTGGGTTAAAGGCGAACTCGAGGTCATGCGAAAGGGCAAACGCCGACAATTACAGCTCGGTGACGGCGTTTACGATTATCAGAGTATTCACCTGCTGGCAGCCGCCATGAATCAACAGCAGTCAAAAACCGCGACTATCGATTTTTACCGTAAGGGCAAGCTGGTCAAATCCCGTTTTGTCTACAGCGGACAGCAGCCGGTCGAGGTCAACGGCAAATCTGTCCAGGCAAATGTTTACGAGCAGATAGTTGCCAAGTCGAAATCAAAGATCAAGTATTACTACGACGTCGATAATCCGCTATTGCCGCTGCGTATCGAAAGACTCGAGTCGGGCGAAAGCCCGGCGGTTCTGACCCTGCGCCAGGTCGCATGGGATCTATAGCCGGGTAAAACCCTGTTCCTGCTGCAGGCGCTCGATCTCGGCCGGCGCGAAAGGCACCTGCTCGATGAAGCTGGGCAGCTCGTTCTGCTCTATCTCGAGCGTTTGCATCATCGTCTGGCAAGCCTTGATGTCGATAATATTATCCTGGTCGAGCACGCGCGCTCGCTCCACCACCGACTGGTTCGACAGATAGTTATCCTTTTGAAACAGCTGTAACTCGTCGCCGTGTAACACGATCGCAATCTTGCCGTGTTCATCGGGATTGAACAACTCGCGCAAGTCCTCGGCGCGGTTGAGCACCACGTCGAGTTGTTGCTGGGTGCTGACCGTCACGCTAAAAACGTAGCCCTGCGCCCGGCCGTTGTCCTGCGCGGCGAGCGGCAGCGGCGACAGGATCGCCATGGACAACAGCAGAGGCAGGTATTTGTTCAGCATGTCACTCGATGCCGGCAATCGTCATGTTGTCGATCAGCATCGATCCGCAGCGCACGCTGCCGCGCAGATCGATATCACTACCGATCTCGACGATGCCCTTGAACATATCTCGCAGGTTGGCCGCGATGGTGACTTCCTCGACCGCATGATCGAGTTCGCCGTTTTCGACCCAGAACCCGGCCGCGCCGCGCGAATAGTCCCCGGTCACGGTGTTAACGCCATGCCCCATCAGTTCGGTGACCAGGAATCCGCGGTGCATCGCAGCCAGGCACTGGTCGAAGGATTTCCCGGTGTCATCGAGAATCAGGTTATGTACGCCGCTGGCGTGCCCGGTCGATTGCAGCCCCAGCTTGCGCGCCGAGTA
>JAASSH010000346.1 GCA_021767985.1 Gammaproteobacteria bacterium
CGCAGGGGATTTTTCGAAGACGTGTTTTACGACTATAGCGTCTACCTGGTCAATTACCGGGGCTACGGCAACAGCGAGGGCAAACCGAGCGAGGCCGGGCTGTTTTCGGACGCGCTGGCACTCTACGATCACCTGAGCTCACAGCATGATTCGATTAGCGCCTACGGGAGAAGTCTCGGCAGCGGTGTTGCGGTCTACCTGGCGGCCAGGCGTACCCTGGATAAACTGATTTTACTGACACCCTATGACAGCGTCGCCGCGGTCGCGCAAAAAATCTATCCGATGTTTCCGGTGCGCTACCTGATCAAGGACCGCTTCGATTCCGCCGCGCTCGCCCCCGAAATCGAGGCCCCGGTGCTGATTACCAGCGCCGAGTACGACAAGGAAATCAAGCTATCGCACACGCTGGCGCTGAAACAGCGCTTCACCCGGGCACCGCTGGATTACATGATGATTAGCGGCGCCGCGCATAACAATATCGTGGATTTTCCCGACTACCGGGAAGCGGTCAGGGGGTTTGTGTCGAGCCGGCGTTAAACCTGCCGATTCTTGAGGTGGTTTTGAATGCCTTTGAATACGGCCTTGGCAAGCTTGTGCTGATACTTGGGGTTACGCAGTTTCTTTTCTTCGCTCGGATTGGACAGGAAAGCGGTCTCAATCAGGATCGAAGGCATGTCGGGCGCCTTCAGCACCGCGAATCCGGCCTGCTGCACCTTGCGATTGTTCAGCTTCGAAACCTTACCAATATGGCTGAGCACATCGGAGCCCAGTTCGAGGCTGTCCTGGATCGTCGCGGTTTGCGACAGGTCGAGCAGCACCGAGGCGATCAAATCGTCCTTGTCGTCGAGAGTGATACCGCCGATCAGATCGGAGGCATTCTCCTTTTTCGCGATCCAGCGCGCGGCTTCGGAACTGGCGCCACTCAGCGACAGCGCATAAACCGAGGCGCCTTTCACGTTGGGGCTATGGAACGAATCGGCGTGCAGCGAAATAAAGATATCGGCTTCGGCCTCGCGAGCCTTCTTGACGCGGTTGCGCAGCGCCACGAAACGGTCGCCGTCACGCGTCAGTATTGCGCGGTAACCCGAGGTACGATTGATCTCGGCTTTCATTTTCTTGGCAACCGACAGCGCGATGTCTTTTTCGCGCGTGCCGCGCTTGCCGATGGCGCCGGGATCACGCCCGCCGTGACCGGGGTCGAGCGCAATCACGAACTGCTTCTTGCTTTTGCTGCGCTTTTGCTGGTTGGTCGCGATCGGCGTCGGGCTCAACCGGGTGGCGTGCAGGTCGACCACCAGGCGATGGCCGGATTTGCCGTCGGGTTTCAATTCGAAGCTGCGCGGACGCGCCTTGCCGCGCAGGTCCAGCACCACGCGCAGGCGCCCGCCGTCCTTGCTTGCCGAGCGTAGTCCACGCATCAGCGTAGTGGTCTTGTCGCTGACCTCGATCGCACTGCTCTCGCGCGTATCGAGCAGGTCGATCACCACGCGATGCGGATCAGCCAGCGTAAACAGGTTGTGTTCGATGTCGCCGGTCAGGTCGAAAACGACCCGGGTATGATCGTCGGTGGCCTGTGAAATTCGAATGCCGGTAAGCGCCGTTTTCGAATTGGCGAACGCGGGTTTGGCTCCGGTCAACAGCGCGAGCGAGAGCCCATAGCGGGTTACGCGCTTCAGAAAAAGACGTCTGGCTGTAGCGATTGGGTCCATAGTTCCAGTTATTATGCCCTTGCCTGGACGTATTTATAGTAAATCTCCGATACAAAATCAACAGTTTTTCTATATTTATTAACTAGATAAAGCAGGTTTCTAAAATAAAAATTAGGAATTGCGGGGAACCGGGCTATTTCAGGCGGGAAACCAGCAGACGACCCCATTCGGATTGCGGCGACAGGCTGAGACGCCGACCTTCGGGGTCATACTCGATTTCGATTTCGAGATCGACGGCCTGCAGGTACGCGGCCGCGCGTTGCGGCCACTCGATCAGACATAGCGTTTGCGGGTTCAAATAGTCGCGATAACCGAGATACTCGAGTTCTTCGGGATCGGCGAGCCGGTAAAGATCGAAGTGCACCACGGCAAAGCGGTCGAGCGGGTAATATTCGACCAGCGTGTAGGTGGGACTGCGCACGCCGCCGGTAACGCCCTCGGATTCGAGCGCACCGCGCACCAGCGTGGTCTTGCCGGTGCCGAGTTCGCCCTTGAGCGTGATTACGCCACCGTGTTCACAGGCCGCGAGCAACCGGGCGCCGAATTGACGCATTTCGTTTTCGTTGCGAATCAACAAGGGTGAACTATTCCGCGACCCGCAGTTGTCCGATCACTTGCGGAATCCGGTCGATAATGTCCCCGGCGATCAGTCCGATCTGATCCTGCTCGGCGCTGAAGCGTTCGGCGCACAGGGCATGAATCAACACCGCGGACCTCGCGGCGGCGAACGGCGGCAATCCCTGCCCGATGAAAGCCGCGACGATACCGCTCAACACGTCGCCCATACCGGCGCTGGCCATGCCCGGGTTGCCATGCGTATTGATCGCGGTCTGCATTCCCTGCTGCGAAATCAGCGTGCCCGAACCCTTGAGTACGCAGGTTGCGGCGAAGTCCTCGGCCAGCCTGGCGCTGGCCGCCAGGCGGTCGGCCTGAACCTGCGCGCTCGAGATCGACAGCAGCGCCGCGGCCTCGCCAGGGTGCGGGGTGATAACCACCTGATCGGAGTCGAGCGCCTGCAGGAAATCCGTAGTCAGGGCGCCGGCGTCTATCACCATGGGCAGCTTAACCTGCTGCAGGCGATGCAACATTGCCCGTGCAGCTTCGCCCTGCCCCAGGCCCGGACCGACGACGATGACGCTGGCCTGCGGCAGTTTCGCTTCCAGCGCGTCCCAGCCGAGCACCATGACTTCCGGGAACGCGGCAAGGTTGCCGCGGCACTCCGGATGCACCAGCGCGGTAACCAGCCCGGCACCGCTGCGCAGCGCGGCCCTCGCCGCCAGCGTAACCGCGCCGCTCATGCCCTGGTCACCGCCGATGATCAGCAGGTTACCGTAGTGATTCTTGTGCGAATTCTTTTTGCGCAGGGCCGGCAGCTGGCAGGTTTCGACCACTTCCAGCTGGGCCGGGACATCGGCGCGGGCGCTGGTTGATACCCCCAGGTCTTCGAACAGCAGTTCGCCGCAATAGTCCGGGCCGTCAGCCAGGTATTGCCCGGTTTTTGCACCAATGAAGGTCACGGTGAGCTGCGCCGCGACCGCTACCGGCTGGGGATTTCCGGTCAAACCGTTGAGCCCCGACGGAATATCGATTGCCACCCGCGGCGACGGGTGGGCATTGATCGTGTTGATCAGCTCCTGCCACTCTTCATTGAGTTCGCGCTGCAAACCGATTCCGAGCAGTCCATCGACGATAACGTCACCATTCAACTGCTGCCCCTGCCAGTCCTCGTAAGCGCCGCCATCCTGCTCCCACAATTCACGGAAATGACGCGAGGTATCCGACTGGCGCGACAAGTCGCCCTGGCTCAATAGCTGCACCTGACAGCCCTGCTGGCGCGCGCACAGCGCGACCACGAAAGCGTCGCCGCCATTGTTACCCGAGCCGGCAAACACGCTGATCTTTTCTACCCCGGGCCAGCGTGCGAGCAGCGCACGCCAGACGCTCTGACCGGCGCGCTGCATCAGCTCGATTTCAGCGAAGC
>JAASSH010000347.1 GCA_021767985.1 Gammaproteobacteria bacterium
CGCGTTTTCCGGCATCGCCGCCATGATCGCCTGCCAGGCTTGGCGTGGCGACATGCGTTCCGGGTCGCGCGCGCGGGCGCGCTCGTTCCAGGTGATGCCTTCGTCGGTATCTTCTTCGTAGATCATTTCGGCCAGCTCGCGCTGCCAGTTGTCCTTGGTCTGCGCAATCAGTTCGCGGCGCGCTTCGCGGCCTTCGTCGCCGGCGCTGGCGGACAGCTGCGCCAGGATTTGTTCTGCGACCTGCTTGGCATCGCCCTGGATCGCGACGTCGACCTTCTTGGTGAGACCGATACGGCTGGCGTTAATGTCCACCTGGATGATCCTGGCGTTCTTCGGCCAGTAGTCGATGCCGTAACCGGGCAGCGTCGAGAACGGGTTCAGCCGGGTGCCGAGCGCGAGCACGACGTCGGCCTGGGCGATCAATTCCATCGCCGCCTTGGAACCATTGTAACCCAGCGGCCCGGCCGCCAGCGGGTGCGAACCCGGGAACGCGTCGTTATGCTGGTAGTTGCAGCACACCGGCGCGTCGAGGCGTTCGGCCAGCTGCTTCGAGGCTTCGATCGCGCCGCCGATGACCACGCCGGCGCCGTTCAGGATCACCGGGAATTTGGCTGAAGACAGCAGCGCCGCGGCCTCCGCTATCGCGTGCTCGCCACCCGGCGAACGCTCGAGACGCACTACCTGGGGCAGGTCGATGTCGATGACCTGGGTCCAGTAGTCTCGCGGCACGTTGATCTGTGCCGGCGCCGAACCGCGCCAGGCGTTTTCAATGACGCGGTTGAGGACTTCGGCGATCCGGGTCGGGTCGCGCACTTCTTCCTGGTAACAGACGCAGTTTTCGAACATGGCCATCTGCTTGACTTCCTGGAAGCCGCCCTGCTCGATGGTCTTGTTGGCCGCCTGCGGGGTCACCAGCAGCAGCGGCGTGTGGTTCCAGTAGGCGGTCATGATCGGGGTGACGAAATTGGTGATACCCGGGCCGTTTTGCGCGATCGCCATCGACATCTTGCCGCTGGCGCGCGTGTAGCCGTCGGCGCTCATGCCGGCGTTGCATTCGTGCGCGCAATCCCAGAACTTGATACCGGCTTCGGGGAACAGGTCCGAAATCGGCATCATGGCCGAGCCGATTATGCCGAAGGCATGCTCGATGCCGTGCATCTGCAAAACCTTGATGAAGGCTTCTTCGGTAGTCATTTTCATAGCGCTGTCCTCGTTCCGGTACTGTTTTTTAGGGGCTCGCTAAAATAAGCCAATCGACGTTTCGTGGTAGTACCAGTTGCGACCTATCCTTAATACCAGTTCGAACGTCATGCCGGGCCTGACCCGGCATCCATAGCGAAGCATGTAGGGGAGTCAATGCGCGCTACATTATGGGCTTTGCGGCTACCATCCAACAGATCCTGGAATGGATGCCGGCTCAAGGCCGGCATGACAAGGGTCAGATCATCTCGTGGATCAGACCGGCGAGCTTCTTGATGCCGGGCTCGATGCGATTGGCGGCTATCGACGAATAGCCGAGGCGAATGAAATTCTGCGGCGGATCGTCCTGCATGAAACAGATATCACCCGACTCGATCAGGATACCGGCGTCGCGTGCCTTGTCCTTGAGCTTGCGCGTATCGAGACTGGCAGGGCCCTCGACCCAGTAGGAAGTCCCGCCGAACGACGGAATGCGCGAGGATTCGGGTAAATGCCGGTTGAGCGCCTTGCCCATGACTTCCCAGCGGTCCTGGTAAGTCTGGCTGAGTCGATGGATCAGTGAATCGTGATGGCCCATCGACAGGAACAGCGCGACGATGCGCTGGTTGTTGGCCGGCGGATGGCGCACCATCAGGCGCCGCAGCGCCCGCGCCTCTTCGATCAGGGCCTTCGGCCCGACCATGTAGCCGAGGCGCAGCCCGGGCGCCAGCGTTTTCGACAGGCTGCCGACATAGATAACGCGGCCGCTGGCGTCGAGGCTTTTCAGCGCCGGCGTCGGTTCACCGACAAAGTTGATCTCGCTCTCGTAGTCGTCCTCGATGATCAGGAAATCGTGCTTTTCGGCCTGCTTCAGCAAATGCTCGCGGCGCTCCAGAGGCATCGTGACGGTAGTCGGCGACTGGTGGCTTGGAGTGGTGTAGATGAATTCACAGGAATTCAAATCCTTGCCCGGTACTACGCCCCGGTCGTCGACCGCAAGCGGTACCATGCGCGGCGACTTGAGTTCGAAGATATTGCGCGCGTCCGGGTAGCCCGGGTTTTCCATGCCGACACGGGTGCCTTTTTCGATCAGCAGGTCGGCGAGGATGTAGAGTGCCTGTTGCGCGCCCATCGTGATCAGGATTTCGTCGCGCGCCGCCCACACCCCGCGGCGCGGCAGGATACGCGCCTGGATCTGCTCGATCAGCAACGGGTCGTCGATATCGATACGATCGGGGGTGACGTCGCGGATATCGCTGACGCTGAGCGCCTGGCGGCAGCATTCGCGCCAGTCGGCCACCGGGAACAGGTCGGGATCGAGTTGTCCGAACAGGAACGGGTAAGGATACTGCTTCCAGTCCAGCGGTTTGACAATATTGCGCTGCTGCGAAGGGTGAAACTTGATATGCCGGTTCCAGTCGGGCGGTTGATGCTCGCCGTCGAGGCGCACCGGGTCGACGCGCACGCGCCCCTCGAGCATGGTTTTATCGATGTAATAACCGCTGCGCTCGCGCGCCACCAGGTAACCCTCGTCGATCAGCTGCTGGTAGGCGAGGACCACGGTATTGCGCGCGATGCCGAGATGGCGCGCGAGTTCACGCGACGACGGCAGCGGCACTTCCAGCGGCAGCTTGTCGTCGAGAATCGCACTGACGATCATTTCGCGCAGCTGGCGCTGGTAGCTGATCTTGCGGTCTCGCGACAGCTGGAACAGCTGGCTCCACATCATGTTGTCGCTGCGGTTTAACATCTTGCTGTGGGTGTTGTCTCATCAATAGGCATGATCTGGCTCTATTGTATCCTGTTCCTTTCAATTTAGCCTCTGCTTCCCCCAATCCATTTTTAAGGCAGCCCTGGCCCGCGGAGAGTGCGATGAAACCCGAAAACATAAATGAAATCGTAGGCAGCGACAAAAACCACCTGTGGCATCACCTGATACAGCACAAGCCCTGGCAGACGACCGATCCGATGGTCATCGTCGAGGGCAAGGGCCTGCGCGTGAAGGACGCCAATGGACGCGAGTACCTCGACGCCGTCTCGGGCGGCGTGTGGACCGTCAACGTCGGCTACGGCCGCGAAAGCATCGCCGACGCGGTGCGTGATCAAATCGTCAAGATGTGTTACTTCGCCAACTCGGCCGGCAATATTCCCGGCGCGCAATTCGCCGAGAAACTGGTCGACAAGATGCCGGGTTTGTCGCGCGTCTACTACGCCAATTCGGGTTCCGAGGCCAACGAAAAAGGTTTCAAGCTGGTGCGCCAGCTCGCCGCGATGAAAAACGACGGCAAGAAGCACAAGATTCTGTACCGCGACCGCGATTATCACGGCACCACCATAACCACGCTCTCCGCCGGTGGCCAGGCACAGCGCAAGGACCAGTACGGCCCGTTCACCCCGGGATTCGTCGAGGTGCCGCACTGTCTCGCCTACCGCGATCCGCGCGGTGAAGACCCCGACTACGGCGTGCAGGCGGCGAAGGACATCGAGAAGGTCATTCTCGCGGAAGATCC
>JAASSH010000348.1 GCA_021767985.1 Gammaproteobacteria bacterium
AATGCGCGAGCGCTTTGTAACCCTTTGCTTATTGATTCGGCCTGCTCGTTTCTCGGGCTATCGTTCACGGTGAATTTGTCGACCTGCGATCACCTGCACCGGACCGGGCGCACAGCCTACATGATCATGCTAATCCAGGCAATATCCGGGGCATTGGTCGCAGCGGTCAAGACTCTATCACCTACGGTCTCAGCTCTACCTGTAACTGTCTGATATAAAAAGAGAAGTCGAATTCATCGGTTTTTAGTCGGATTTCGCCGTCGTGGCGGCCGGCCAGGTTAGCCCATCGTTGCGGTTTGGTATTTCGCGAGTTGTAACGAAAATCACTAAATGGTTACGGTATTTTTGGTAACATTCGTCATTTTTCCGGGTCGAACGCCATATGTTAACCGTAATCTCCCCCGCCAAAACCCTGGATTTCGAGACGCCGCCGGTAACCGACGCGTATACCCAGCCGGCGCACCTGACCCAGTCGCGCAAGCTGGTGAAGCGTTTGCGCGAGCTGTCTGCCACCGATATCTCCAGGCTCATGAGCGTCAGCGACAACCTTGCCGAGCTGAACCAGCAGCGTTTCAAGCAGTGGAAAACTCCGTTCAAGCCGGAAAACGCGCGTCAGGCACTATTCGCCTTCAAGGGAGATGTTTATCTCGGTCTCGATGCCTACAGCCTGTCACCAGCGGATATCGATTTTGCCCAGGACCATCTGCGTATACTGTCGGGATTATATGGCCTGTTGCGCCCGCTCGACCTGATGCAGCCTTACCGCCTCGAAATGGGGACCCGGCTGACTACCGAACAGGGCAGTAATCTGTATCAGTTCTGGGATGGTCGAATTACCGATGTGCTCAACAAGGAATTCAGGCAGTCGGATTCGAAAACCCTGATCAACCTCGCCTCGGGCGAGTATTTCAAGTCGATCAAGACGAAGCAGCTCAAGGCGGATGTTATCACCCCGGCGTTCAGGGAGTATCGCGACGGCGATTACAAGTTCATCCAGTTCTTCGCCAAGAAAGCGCGCGGTTTGATGGCGCGCTACCTCATCGATCACAAGATCGACTCGCCGGAAGGCCTCAAGGACTTCGACTACGAGGGATACCGCTTTAGTCTGAAGCTCTCCGACGAGCGCGAATGGGTGTTTACCCGCAGACAGTAGTCTGTGTGTATCCAGAGGATAGCCTGTGGTCGAGCTTTCCCCAGTTGCCCATCGAATTCAACTGATATCAGGTCTGGTTGCGGCAATCGCGGTGCTGGCCATCCTGATCATTTCGCCCGGCATCGATAGCAAGACCCGCAGCACGCTGGACAAGATCAAACAGCGCGGCTATCTCAACGTGCTGACGCTTAACAGCGCCACGACCTACTACCAGGATATCGACGGGCCCAACGGCTTCGAATATCACCTGGCGACCTGGTTTGCCGAGTCGATTGGCGTCAAGGCACGTTTCGTCACGGTGCCGAATTTTAGCGATGTATATCCGGAACTGTTGTTCGGCAGCGGCGATATCGCTGCCGCCGGCCTGTCCCGGGGTGAGTCCAGTTTCAGCCGCTCCGTCGCCTACGGCCCGCGTTACTACCAGGTCAACAACCAGGTGCTCTACCGCAAATTCAAGGCGGACCGTCCCCGCAAGGTCAGCAATCTCCGGGGGGGCTCGTTAAAAGTCATCAGCGGCACCGCGCATGTAAAACTGCTGCACGGCCTGCTGGAGCAATATCCCGACCTGAACTGGATCGAAGTCGACGATATTGCGGCCGAAGAATTGATCGAACAGGTCGATGCCGGCGAAGTCGACTATATCCTGGCCGATTCGCACGAAATAGCGCTACAGCGTCGGTACTTCCCCGAGTTACGCATTGCCTTCGAGCTGGGAGAACCGCGTCAGCTGCGCTGGGCTTTCAACTATAGCGATGACGACAGCCTGGCGACGGCGATCGATACCTTTTTTGCGGAGATCGAGCAGGACGGCCGGCTCGAGCAGTTGGTACACCGGCATTACAGCCACGTCGAGAAATTCAATTACTCGGATATTCGAACCTTCACCCAGCGCATAAGTACGCACCTGCCGAGATACGAGACCCTGTTCCGCCAGGCGGCGGACGAAGTCGGAATCGACTGGCGCCTGCTGGCTTCTATCGGCTACCAGGAATCCCTCTGGAACGAGCGCGCCAAGTCGCCCACCGGCGTGCGCGGACTTATGATGCTGACCCTGAACACGGCCAAGCAAATGAAGGTCAAGAACCGCCTGGATGCCGCGCAGAGTATTCGCGGAGGATCGAAGTATATCGCCCGGGTGCACAAGCGTATCCCGAAGCATATCCCCGAACCCGACCGAACCTGGTTTGCGCTGGCGGCCTACAATGTCGGCTTCGGCCACGTCGAGGATGCCCGCATCATCACCGAGAGTCGGGGCGGAGATCCGAATCGATGGATCGACCTGAAGGAAAATCTGCCGTTACTGGCACGCAAGAAATGGTACAAAAAAACCAAGTACGGCTATGCGCGCGGCTGGGAACCGGTCAAGTACGTGGAAAATATTCGCCAGTACTTCGAATACCTGATCGGCTTCGAGACCAAAGCGCTGCGCGAGGCGAGCGATATCAAACCGAAACAGGAAATCGCACCGCTCGCCCCCAGCCTGTAAACAAGCTCAGGCGAGCACTAACTAGCGAGTTTCGAGTCATACCCGCACCCGGAGTCATACCCGCGCCTGGAGCCAAACCGCGCCTGGAGCCAAACCGCGCCTGGAGTCATACCCGCGAAAGCGGGTATCTTGCTAATAACAGCCTCTTTCCCAAATCCAGGCTTCACCCGTCCACCCGGCTCCCCGTCCTTACCCTTATTTCTTCGTTGCGCGTTTGCCAGCGAAAAATTCAGTCATCAGGGATGCACATTCATTGGCCAGCACGCCGGACACGATTTCCGGTTTGTGATTGAATTCGCCGCTTTCGAACAGACGCTGCGCGCTTTCGATAGCGCCGGTTTTGGGCTCGGCGGCACCATAAACCACGCGCTCGACGCGCGCGTGCACCAGCGCGCCGACACACATGACGCAGGGTTCGAGCGTGACATAGAGCGTGGTGCCGGTTAGCCGGTAGTTTCCCAGTTTTTGCGCCGCCGCGCGCAACACCATAATCTCGGCATGAGCGCTCGGATCACAGGCGCCAATCGGCTGATTATGCCCTGCCGCGACCAGATCGCCGGCCGCGTCTACCAGCACGGCTCCGACCGGAACCTCGTCGTTCTCGGCCGCGATTCGTGCCTGCACCAGGGCCTGCTGCATCCAGGCCGCATCGTTCGTTTCCCGGGTCAAGTGATACTCCTCAGATATCCAGCAGAAATATCATCAATGGCACAATCAGGGCGGTCACGATTCCGCTCAAACCCATCGCCACGGCGGCAAACACGCCGGCCGTTTCGTTTCTGCTCATGGCGCGGGCGGTGCCGATACCGTGGCTCGCGAGGCCGATACCGAAACCGCGTGCCGACATCTTCCTGATGCGCAGTAAATCAAGGGTGAAGGTGCCGAAAGCGGCGCCGATGATACCGGTGATGATGGTGATAATGGCCGTTAACGAAGGGATGCCGCCGATGAGTTCGGAGATACCCATCGCGATGGGTGCAGTAACGCTCTTGGGCAACAGGCTCAATACGATCTCTCGCTCCAGCGAGAAAAACACCGCGAGCAGAT
>JAASSH010000060.1 GCA_021767985.1 Gammaproteobacteria bacterium
GGAACAGGCGCATTGACTTAATGAAAGATAGCTACTCAGGACTAAAGATTTTACAACGGTGTTTGTTATAATCGCGCGCAAAATTTTCGGCTTTATATAAATGATGCAACGTTTCATCGCTATTCTGTTTTGCCTGCTGGTGACAGAGTCGGCCTTCGCGGCCGCCTCGGTCCAGGACCTGCAGCAATTGATCGAGCAGCAGCGCTACGCCACGGCCGCGCAAAACGGCGAGCAATTGCTGCAGCAAAACGCGGGCCATGCCCAGGCACGGTTTCTGACCGCCTATGCGTTCCAGATGAACGCGCAACAGGACAAGGCCATCGCGCTCTACCAGGCCCTGATCGACGATCATCCCGCGATGCCCGAGCCGCGCAACAACCTGGCGATGATTTACCTCGAGCAGGGCGACTACGATCGCGCCAGCCAGTTACTGGTAGACGCCATCAATACCCACCCCAGTTACGCTACCGCCTACGAAAACCTGAGCCAGATCTACAAGGGTATCGCCAGCGAAGCCTATCGCCGTGCGATCAGCGAATCGAGCGAGCCGGCCAAATACTCGCATGACATACAGCTCAGCGCGATCACGCAGCTGGCAATGGTCGAGGAGGAACCGGTAGCCGCCGAAGCTGGCGAGAGCGAGCAGACAGTGGTCAATTTCGCTAACCAGGAAACCCTGCTGATCGAACAGGTCAAACTCTGGGCACAGGCCTGGAGCAGCAAGGATTTCGCCGCCTATACCGGATTTTATTCTTCGCAGCACCGCGCCAGCTTCGATACGCACGCGCAATGGCTGGCACATCGGCGCTCCCGCATCGAGCGCCCGGGCGAGATCAACGTCGACGTCAGCGACATTCAAATCAAGTGGCGCAGTGACAATCGGGCGATTATCGACTTCCGGCAGGATTTCGATTCGCCGCGCTACAGCGACAAGGTAATCAAGCGCCTCGGCTTCAGCCGCATCGGTTCGCAATGGAAAATTACCGAAGAGCGGGTATTATCTGTTCTATGAAACGTTTTTTGACACTGTTGCTTTGCATCGGGCTGCACTCTGGCCTGTACGCCGCCGATCGGCCGGGTAATAGCTATGAGCAAAGCCTGCTCGATACCATCAAGGAGATTCAGAGTCTAAACCACGAGCAGGCGTTGAGCAGCACGCGCGACCTGATCCGCCAATATCCGCACAGCCGCCTCGGGCATATGCTGTATGCCGACCTGCTGCTGGCCAAGGCCGAACCCCTGACTGAAATCGGCTCGGGAATCGAGATCGATCGCGCGATGCAGGATTTCCGCTACGAGATAAAGCAACGCTGGCAGCACGACAGGAGCCCGGCGCACCAGTCGCGGTACCCTGAAAATATACTGTTTCTCTCCGACGAGCAGCCTTACGTCATCCTGGTCGACCAGCAAAATTCAAGGGTTTACGTTTATCGCAACGAGGGCGGCGACCTGCAGCTGGAAACCGATTACTTCATCACCATCGGGCTCAAGGGTTACGGCAAGCAAAAACGTGGCGATCAGAAGACCCCGATCGGTATTTATCACGTCACTCGCTACATCGATGGCGACGAACTGCCCGATCTTTACGGCGAGGGCGCGTTTCCGATCAACTACCCGAACGCCTGGGACGTACGCAAACAGCGCACCGGTGGCGGCATCTGGATTCATGGTACCCCGTCCTACACCTACAACCGCTCGCCGTGGGCCAGTGATGGCTGTATCGTCGTCAGCAACCCCGATTTTCTGCATATCGACGATTACATTCGACCCGAGCTACATACCCCGGTCGTGGTCGCGGAGCAGGTTAACTGGATCACCCGCGACCAGTGGCTGGCAAAACGCCAGCAGGTAATGCAGCTATTGTCGACCTGGCTGGTCGACTGGGAGAGCCTCGACCATGAGCGTTATCGGCGCCACTACTCGCGGGTCGAGCTCGATGCCTACGGGCGCGACTTCAAGAGCTGGGATGGTCACAAGCGCTGGGTCAACCGCAAGAAGACCTGGATTAACGTCGAGTACAGCAAGCTCAATATCTTCAACTACCCCGGCGAAGAAGACCTGATGCTGATGCAGTTCGAGCAAAGCTACCGCAGCAACAACCTGAACGTCGATTCGCCGAAAGAGCTTTACTGGCGCAAGACCGGCGCCAACTGGCAAATCGTTTACGAGGGTAACCGTACATTCCCGGCACCCGATACTGCCGTCGCCGAAAACTGACTCGGGACAATCCTCACCGCGGTGCAGGAATTGACGCCTGATGTCGGCGACCTGCAGACAGGCGCTATTCGCGATACTTGTGACAACCAACGCAATTGCCCGTCAGCCGGCCGAGCGCGAAGTAATTCGGCGGGTTGGCCCGGGCGTTACGAATGGCCAGGCTAAGATCACCCTTGAACTCGTCGATATGCTCGTCAATGACGAGGTGATTGGTGGTGACGCCGCCACCGAATTCAGTCGTCAGGCCTTTGATCTTGTTCAGCAGCTCGAGGATGCTTTGCTGTTTATCGTAACTGTCGATCGATTCATCCAGCTGGATTTCGTTGAGTTGCCGCAGGTAAAAGCTGAGCAGCGCCATCTTGCTCCTGAGCTCTTTTCGCTCCAGGTAAACGTAATCGTTGGGATATGTCACCTTGCGAATCTGGGCGCAGCCGAACACGACGCCTGCACAAAGCAACGCGATTAACAGCAGTCGCAAATTGCTGTTACCGCCTGGGTTCGGGGAATGCGCTGGATTCAGACTTCTACGTTTCATGTTTTTATCACTGGCTTCAGGCCTGTTACTCGTTAATTGACTGTTTATCGAATCAGTAGATCACCTCGGGCTGCCCGGGGCATTGACCTGAATCATGACCACGCCGATGAGCGACTCGAAGCCGGCTCCCGATGACGGTGTTGCCGGGCGCTACCGCAATGCCCGGATTCCGGGCTAATTTTTGATCGATGCGAGGATAACAAACTTGCTGTCGGCGGTAACGGTTTCGCAGTTGCCGAACAGTTTCTTGAGCTTGGCGTGATAGCCGAGGTGGCGATTGGCGACGATACGTAACTCGCCGCCAGCAGCCAGCACGCGGCGGGCATCCTTGAACATACGCCAGGCGATGGCATCGCCGACGCTGTACTGCTGGTGAAACGGCGGATTGATCAGCACCAGGTCCTGGCTTGCATCGGGCACACCCCGCAGGCAATCTCCGACCATAAACTCGGCCTCCCGCGCCTGCGCAAACGCGTCCCGAAAGTTTGCCTCGGCGCTGGCGATCGCCATGAAAGATTCGTCGCTGAATAACAGGCTCGCAGCAGGATTGAGCGCGGCCGCGACCAGGCCCAGCACGCCGTTGCCGCAGCCGAGATCGACGATATGGCGAAAGCGCGGATCCTGCGGCATATGCTCGAGCAACAGCCGACTGCCGGGGTCGAGGCGATCGCGGCTGAACAGGCTGGCGTGATTCCGAATCCTGTAAAGTCGATCGACCACCAGCTCGTAGCTATCAGGATATGGACTCTGTCCCTCATTAATCGAGTGATCGCGCTCGACCAGGACCAACCGGCTTTTCTTGAAAGCCCGGGTCGTGGTCGTGGGGCCGATAATCGATTCGAACAGCTCGAGCGTGGAATTATGGATATTACGCGCCATGCCCGCGGCGAAGATGTGGGTATCGTGATGCAATATTGTGCGCAGTGCGTAAAGCTGATGTTCCAGCAGCGCCAGCGTTTTGGGAATCTTGATTAGTACGCAATCCACGTCAACGCTCGGAAAATCGATACCCGAATTGGTTCTTACCTGGTCGACGGGATAACCGTTAGCCAGCAGATTATTCCGCAGCGCCTGCTGTGCCAGGAAGGAATCGTTCCAGGAGTAAACCAGATGATCGGCGAGCGCAACCGCGAGCGCGCCGAAAGCATCGTTTAATATCAACAACCTGCCGTGCTGTGACAATACCTGGATATCGGCGAGGTGGTTTAGCAGGAATTCATCGGCCGCATCCCAGGCCTGCAGGTTGTCGTCGCGGGGATTGCGCTGCAGTTCGAATTCGCCCTGCGGTACCAACAAGGTTTTATTCCGATCGACCTGCAATGGTTTATTCATACTCAGTTTCTAAACGGCAGGGCCAGCATACCGGGCAACCGATCGACCTGCCGCGGATCGCGAAACTCCGGGATACCGATCGTCATCCCGTCATGGCCCCGCTGCGGTTGATCGATGTAGGTACCGAAGGCCCGATCCCACAGCGACAGGTTAAAACCGAAGTTGCTGTCGGTTTCATTGCGCAGGATCGAATGATGCACGCGGTGCATGTCGGGGGTAACCAGTAAGCTGCGTAACCAGCGGTCGACGCCACGCGGCAAGCGCACGTTGGCATGATTGAACAGCGCCATGCCGTTCAACAGGATTTCGAATACCAGCACCGCGAGCAATGCCGGACCGAGCAACGCAATTACTCCCCACTTGATCAGCATCGAGACCACTATCTCGATGGTGTGAAATCGTGAACCAGTCGTCAGGTCGATATCGAGGTCGGCATGGTGCACGCGGTGCAGCCGCCACAACAGCGGTACCCGGTGCATCATTAAGTGCTGCAGGTAAATCGCGAGATCGAGCAGCAGTACCGCCGTCACGACCTCGATCCAGAATGGCAGCGCCAGCCAGTTGAACAAACCCCAGCCGGCTTCGCTCACCGAGTAGGCAATGCCGACGGCCGCGGCCGGGAACAGCAGCCGCAGCACGAAACTGTTGAGCAACAGCAAGCCGAGATTGTTGGTCCAGCGCTGCAGCTTCGAGACGCTCAAAACCCGCCGTGGCGCGAGCAACTCCCAGATCAGCATCACGCTAAATATGGCCGCAAAAAACCCAAGCCGGTACGCGACTTCCTGCTCCAGCACCAGGTTTTCGATGGCAGATTCCATAACCGGCATTTTCAGGCAAAACCCTCGACATTGACAGCCAAAATGAAAAGGCGCTTAATCGGGTTCCGGAAACAAGAAAAGCACGAGCTCCGGCGCCGACAACTGAAGGAGTAGATCGATGAATGCAACCACAAGTTCACTTGTGGACGCCAGGGGCGTCCCCGTTTCAGATTGCCAACCCCAATCCCTGCAAGACTACGAAACCGCGCTACTGCAGTTTCACAGTTATTTCGGCGATCCTACCGAAACCCTGTCGCAAACCCTCGAGGCAGACCCCGAGTTCGTCCTGGGGCATATTTTCTTTGCCAGCGCCCTGCTAATGATGACCGAACGGCAATACCTGCCACTGATTCGCGAGCATGTCGAGCAGGCGGAAGCGCTCAGCGGCAAGGCCAACGCGCGCGAACGGTTGTTGACACTGGCCGCCCGCCAGTGGATGGAAGGCGACTGGGATCGTGCCAGCCTTACCTGGGACCAGGTGCTGCTGGATCACCCGCTCGATGCAATGGCGCTGCAGCTCGGTCACCTGACCGATTTCTACCGCGGAGACTGTTTCAACCTGCGCGATCGGGTATGCCGGGTCATGACCAGCTGGGACAAGAGCGTTCCGGGTTACTCCTATATTCTCGGCATGCAGGCTTTCGGTTTCGAGGAATGCAATCAGTACGACAAGGCCGAACTGGTGTCGAACACCGCGCTGGAAATGGAGGCGCGGGACCCATGGGCGGTGCATGCGCTGGCGCACGTGCTTGAAATGCAGGGCCGCTTCGACGAGGGCAAGATCATGTACCGCGAGCGTGAAAACGACTGGGCACCCGACAATGGCTTTGCCTTCCATAACTGGTGGCACCTGGCGCTGTATCACATCGAGCACGAGGATTTCGACAGCGCCCTGAACCTGTACGACGAGCAGATACTGCCGGACGATTCAGACGTTTCGTTGCAAATGCTGGACGCCAGCGCGCTGCTGTGGCGGCTGCATCTGCAAGCTGTCGAGGTCGGCGCGCGCTGGGATCGAATCGCGCAACTGTGGGCCAACAAGACCCCGCTCGAGAATGGTTACTATGCCTTCAACGATCTGCATGCCGTCATTTCCTTTGTCGGTGCCGGACGCTTCGACGCCGCCAGGGAAGTGCTGGCCGCGGTCGAGACCGCGGCGCAAGACAACGCGGGCGTGACGCGCATGATGGCGCAGGACGTCGGTATCGCGACCTGCCGCGCAATGATCGCCTTCGGCGAGCAGCGCTACGCCGACGTGCTGGACCAGTTGCTGCCGATTCGCACCGTCGCGCATCGCTTCGGCGGCAGCCACGCGCAACGAGATATCCTGACGCAAACCCTGATCGAATCGGCCCTGCGTGGTGACCGACCCGAGCTGGCGCGCAACCTGATCAGCGAGCGTAAGCTGCACAAACCGTTCACGCCGTTAAGCCAACGCTTCGCGTCCCGGCTAGCGGCTTAGCTCGATAAAAGCCGCAGCGGAGAGATGTTCGAGCAGGATTTCGCCAGGGCCCCGGGGCCGCATCACGGTAAACCAGCCCCGGTATGCTGACAGAAGTCCTGATTCTGCTGTTTTTCTCGGTCGTCGGAGTTGCGCTGTTCCGGCGCCTCGATATTCCCGCGGTACTGGGATACCTGGTGGTTGGCCTGCTGGTTGGTGACCATGCCCTGGGCCTGCTCACACGATCGCACGCGATGGAGCAGATCGCCGAGATCGGCGTCGTGTTCCTGCTCTTCACCATCGGGCTCGAGGTCTCGATTCCGCGCCTGATTGCAATGCGCAACATCGTCTTCGGCATCGGCCTGGTGCAGGTCGTGATATCTACTGTAAGCACCCTGGTTTTGGGCATGATGTTCGGGCTTACCTGGCAGGCCGCGTTTGCCGTCGGCGGCGCGCTCGCGATGTCGTCCACCGCGATCGTGACCAAGTTACTGACCGAGCAGTACGAATTGCACCTCCCGCACGGCAACATATCGCTTGGCGTGCTGCTGCTCCAGGACCTGGCAGTGGTTCCGTTCCTGGTGCTGATTCCGATCTTCGCCGAACCGGGCGCGGGCTCGCTGCTGGTACCGATCAGCCTGGCACTGGCCAAGGGCGCGCTCGCTTTCGCGGTGATTTTCTACGCCGGGCAGTACCTGATTCGACCCGCCGCGCGCATGATCGCCGCGACGCATTCGAGCGAACTGTTCACCCTGTTTATCCTGCTGATCGCGCTGGTCGCAGCCTGGCTCACGTGGAAACTCGGGCTATCGCTGGCGATGGGCGCCTTCCTGGCAGGCGTCATGCTCGCCGAAACCGAGTACCAGCATCATGTCGAAAATGAAATTCGCCCGTTTCGCGATGTCCTTTTAGGGCTGTTTTTCATTTCCGTGGGATCGCAGTTCGACTGGCATATTATCCTCGATGAAACCCTCGAAGTGGCGGTTCTTACAGTCGGTTTGATCGCCGGCAAAGGACTTGCAATTACCCTGATCACGGCCGTCGCAGGCTACGGCAGGGGAGTCGCGATTCGCGCCGGGATTCTGCTCGGCCAGGGCAGCGAGTTCGGTTTCGCACTGCTGGCGGTCGCCATTACCTCCGGCCTGCTGAGTCTCGACCTGAGCCAACCGATCATCGCCGCCATCATTCTCAGCATGGCGATTTCACCGATGCTGATTCGCCACAACGAAGCCATCGCGCTGCGCTTCGCGCCCGAGTACGCGGGCAGCCTCGATCGGGCGGAACTCGACATGGCGAGCGTCTATTCAGACATGCAAGATCACGTATTGCTCTGTGGTTTCGGTCGCACCGCGCAAAACCTCGCTCAATTCCTCAAACGTGAAGGCATTCCATTCGTCGCTCTCGAAATCGACACCGATATCGTAAGCGAGGCGCGCGAAGCCGGCGAACCCGTATTTCTCGGCGAAAGCAGTAACCCGGAGATCCTGCGCCTTGCGGGTATCGAGACCGCACGCGTGCTGGTGGTTTCGTTTACCGAGCACAAGGCTGCCGAACGTATCGCCAAGACCGTCAGGGAACTGCGCCCGGACGTTCCGCTTATCATTCGAACCCGCGACGATCGTCATCTCGAAAGCCTGCTCGAATGCGGCGCCGACGAGGTCATTCCCGACACCATCGAATCCAGCATGATGCTGGCTCGACATACACTCGCTGCGCTGGGTAAGGATCTGCGGTCGATCCAGGAAATGCTGCAAGAGGCACGCAAGGGGCACTACGCCCGGATTCGCGCGTTTTTTCATAGCCTCGATGATGTTGACCTGCAGACGCCCGACCATCATCATTTGCACAGCATCGAAGTGTTGCCTCGTTATCACGCGGTCGGGCGCAGTATCGAATCGCTGCGCCGCCTGCAACAGATCCGGATAATCGGACTGCGCCGTAACGGCGTGACCAGTGACGATCCGCTTTCCGAGGTCGAACTCAAACCCGGTGACGTACTGATTATCGAGGGTCATCCGGATGAAATACAGGCGGCTGAAATTGAAATCATGTCAGGACTCTAGCCCACGATGAGCGACCACCCTGAAGGTACGGCGCCGGCACTGAAGTGGCGGCTGCGGGTTTCGCCGCGAGCACGCTACGCGAAGCTGCAAATCAAGCCCTATGGCGGGCTGGAGGTCATTATACCGCCTCGATTTCCGCGCGCCGATATTCCTTTCCTGGTAGCGAAA
>JAASSH010000349.1 GCA_021767985.1 Gammaproteobacteria bacterium
ACGTCGTTGAGCGTGAAACCGAGATTCAGTTCGCGGTTGATTTCGAAGTCGCGCACCTGTTCGTCGTTCAGCAGGCTGTACGCCAGCTTCATGACCTGGCCACTCTGAAACGGGTTTTTCGCGATCGCGGCGGTATTGCCCTGGGTTTTCATATTGGGCGGCGCACCGGTAACGAAGTACAGGTCCGAAGCCTGCTTCTCTACCATTATCTTAAGGTAGGGTTCGAGCAGTTTGGTGGTGGGTTCGCGGGCCATATTGCTTCTCCTGCTAGATCATGCCGCCGGCGACATCGTCTTCCGATTCTTCCAGCTCGAACTCTCGATGATCCTCGACCACGCCGGTCTTGCGCGCGGTATCGCTTTCGAGCTTGATGCGCAGACGGATATCGTTGACCGAATCGGCGTTACGCAGGGCGTCTTCGAAGGTGATCTTTTGCTCTTCGTAAAGATTGAACAGCGCCTGGTCGAAAGTTTGCATGCCGGCTTCGTTGGATTTCGCAATCAGCGCCTTCATTTCATGCACGTCACCCTTGAATATAAGGTCTGCCATCAGCGGCGTATTGAGCATGACTTCGATCGCGGGCAAGCGACCGGCGCCATCCATCTTCGGGATCAGTCGTTGCGACACCAGCCCCTTGAGGTTGAGCGACAGGTCCATCAGCAATTGCTGGCGACGCTCGTCCGGGAAAAAGTTGATGATCCGGTCCAGCGCCTGGTTGGTGCTGTTGGCGTGCAGGGTTGATAAACACAGGTGTCCGGTCTCGGCGAAAGCGATGGCATGCTCCATGGTTTCACGATCCCGAATCTCGCCGATCAGGATAACGTCCGGCGCCTGGCGCAGGGTATTTTTGAGCGCGACTTCGTATGACTCGGTATCGACGCCGACCTCGCGTTGGGTCACCAGGCAGTTTTGATGATCGTGCACGAATTCGACCGGGTCCTCGATCGTAATGATGTGCCCGTGCGAGTTGCGGTTGCGATAGTCGACCATCGACGCGAGCGAGGTTGACTTACCCGAACCGGTACCGCCGACGAAAATGACCAGGCCGCGCTTGGTCATCGCAATATCCTGCAGGATTGGCGGCAGGTTCAATTCCTCGAAGCCTGGAATTTCGGAATTGATGATACGCAGTACCATGCCCGAACTGCCGCGCTGTACGAAGGCATTGACACGAAATCGAGCCACCCCGGGCAGCGCGATCGAAAAATTACATTCCTGATTTTCCTCGAATTCCGATACCTGCTTGTCGTTCATGATGGAACGCGCCAGCATCTGCGTATGGTTCGGCGACAGGTTCTGCTTGGAGACAGTGTTGACCTTGCCGTCGATCTTCATCGCCGGCGGCGAACCCGTGGTAATAAACAGGTCGGATCCATCCTTGCTCACCATCATGCGGAGCAAGTCATGCATAAAACTGATTGCCTTGTTACGATCCATTAGACTCCCCTGCTAGTTTAAACCGCTTGCTCATAACGAATCCGGGTTTGCGGCTTTGCGCTGTGCCTCGTCCTTGGAAACTACGCCCGAGGCGAGCAGACTTTTCAGATTTTGGTCCAGCGTCTGCATGCCGACATTCTGGCCCGTCTGTATAGCCGAGTACATTTGCGCGATCTTGTCTTCACGGATCAGGTTACGAATCGCGGGCGTTCCGATCATGATTTCATGCGCGGCAACACGACCGCCGCCAATTTTCTTCATCAGGGTTTGCGAGATTACCGCTTTCAGCGACTCTGACAGCATCGACCGGACCATCGCTTTTTCGGCTGCCGGGAAAACGTCGACGATACGGTCGATGGTCTTCGCCGCCGAACTGGTGTGCAAGGTGCCGAATACCAGGTGACCGGTCTCGGCCGCCGACAGCGCCAGGCGGATGGTTTCGAGATCGCGCATCTCGCCCACCAGGATGGTATCGGGATCTTCGCGCAGCGCCGAGCGCAACGCTTCGTTGAAGCCTAGCGTATCGCGGTGCACTTCACGCTGGTTGACCAGGCATTTCTTGCTTTCATGCACGAATTCGATCGGGTCCTCAACCGTCAGGATATGACCGTACTCGGTGTCGTTCTTGTAATCGACCATGCCGGCCAGGGTGGTCGATTTACCGGAGCCGGTGGGGCCGGTAACCAGCACGATGCCGCGCGGATACTCGGAAATTTCCTGGAAGATTTTAGGTGCATTGAGGTCCTCCAGGCTGAGGATCTTTGACGGGATAGTCCGGAACACGCCACCGGAACCGCGGTTGTGATTAAACGCGTTGACGCGGAAACGCGCCAGGCCGGGAATTTCAAAAGAGAAGTCAGTTTCGAGGAATTCTTCGTAATCCTTGCGCTGCTTGTCACTCATGATGTCATAAATCATGTCGTGGACCTGCTTGTGATCCATTTCCGGGACGTTAATGCGACGGATATCACCATCGACGCGGATCATAGGCGGCAATCCAGCAGAAAGGTGCAAATCGGATGCGCCCTGCTTGACGCCAAATGCCAGGAGTTGAGCTATATCCATGAAGTTTCCTTAGAACGGTTTACAGGTATTATAGAATTCTTGACGGGTTTTGCTTATCGGCCGCTAACAAACTGATTATAATCTTGGGCTCGCTATAGCCACGCTGTAACAAAATGACTATAGCAAAAGCTATGCAGAATATTGAAAAAAATCTAAATCACATCCGCGCGCAAATCGTCGCGGCTGCCGAAGCCCACGATCGCGATCCGGATTCGGTTTTGCTGCTCGCGGTGAGCAAGCGCAAACCGGCCAGCGATATTCGAACAGCCTTCGAATTCGGGCAGCAACATTTCGGTGAAAACTACCTGCAGGAAGCGCAGCAAAAAATGCGCGAACTGGAGGATCTGGATATATGCTGGCATTTCATCGGCGCGATTCAATCCAACAAGACGCGCGATATTGCCTCGGACTTCGACTGGGCACACTGCATCGATCGCATCAAGATCGCGCGCCGACTGAGCGAGCAACGACCGGCGGGGATGCCGCCGCTAAACGTCTGCATCCAGGTCAACATCGATCATGAGGACAGCAAGGCAGGCATCGACCTGGCCGAAGTAGCTGAACTCGCCGCGGCCATTCAGGACTTGCCCGGCATTCGCCTGCGCGGCTTGATGACCATCCCGGCGCCGCGCGCGAGCTTTGAAGAGCAGCGCCCTGCCTTCGCGCTGCTGGCACAGGCCCTGGCCGACCTGAGGCAACAGGGAATCGACTGTGATACCTTGTCGATGGGCATGACCCAGGACATGGAAGCAGCCATTGCGGAGGGTTCTACCCTGGTCAGAATAGGCACCGCGATTTTCGGGGAAAGAACTTTAATCAGACTATCGGCTTTATCGGCGCGGGCAACATGGCAACCAGCCTGATCGGCGGGCTGATTGCGAATCAGTACCAGGCGGCAAACCTAACCGCCTGCGATATCGACGCGGAGCAGCTGCAACAATTGGAGCAGCGCTTCGGTATCGCCACGTCGCAAGACGCTGTCGATTGCGCACGGGCGGCCGACGTGGTCATGCTGGCGGTCAAGCCGCAGGTCATGCGCACGGTTTGCGAACAGCTGGCAGGAACGGGCGCCAGACCCGAACAGCTGTTTATCAGTATCGCGGCCGGCGTGCCGGCCGCTGCAATCGACGGCTGGCTCGGTGGCGGCAGAAGCATCGTGCGCTGCATGCCGAACAC
>JAASSH010000350.1 GCA_021767985.1 Gammaproteobacteria bacterium
ATCTTCACCGCCCTCGCTTGTCAAAACCATTCCGGCCTGGGTAACCGCGACACGCAATTCGTCGCGCGTGGCCGACTCCAGCGTAACGCCGAACAGCTCCAGTGCCGCGACCGGATGACACAGGCCGCTACACAGTAAAAGCAAAAGAATCCGCTTATATACAAAGGTCATACCACCTGTATCGGACGGCGGGAAGGTTTATTGAGGCTTGTTTGGCGCTGAACATGTAAGCCAGGGCCCCATGGACGGACCAGGAAAATCGCTGTCTTTAATCGCGATCAGGCGTTTTTATCGAGCCCGGCCTCGTCCGCCTCGGCCTGGTCGAGCTCGGCCTCCATTTCTTCTTCGGTCAGGGAATGATCCGAAGTGTCGATCGGCGAGGCGTCTTCGTCCAGCTCGTCATCCTCCTCTTCTTCTTCACGGTCCTTGAAGATGATCGTCGAGGCGATCAGACCAGCCTCGAACAGAATCCACATCGGCAACGCCAGCAGCACCTGCGAGATGACGTCCGGCGGGGTCAGCAGCATGCCGCAGATAAAGGCGCCAACGATGACGTAAGGACGTTTCTCGGACAGTTTCTTCGGCGTGGTAAAACCGATCGCCACCAGGATGATAGTCGCAATCGGCACCTCGAACGCGAGTCCGAAACCAAAAAACAGCGCCAGCACAAAATCGAGATAGCGCCCGATATCGGTCGAAATGTTGACAATCTCGGGGCCGATGCTGGTAAAGAATCCGAAAACCAGCGGGAATACGACGTAGTAGGCAAAGGCCACCCCGGCGTAAAACAACAGGATACTCGACACCAGCAGCGGGCCGGCGATACGTTTCTCGTTGGCGTACAGCCCCGGCGCCACGAAGGCCCACATCTGGTAAAGAATCACCGGCATGGCCAGGAAAACCGCCAGCATCAGCACCAGCTTGAACGGCGTAAGAAACGGCGAGGCGACGTCAATCGCTATCATGTTGGCGCCTTCGGGCAGATGCCGCGTCAACGGTGCCGCGAGGTAGATATAAATCTCGTTGGCCCAGTAAAACATGCCGAGGAAAAGAACCAGCACCGCGACCACCATGCGCACCACGCGGTCCCGCAGCTCGACCAGGTGTGACATCAGGCTGCCGCTTTTGCTCTCTTCCGGGTTTTCTTCTTCGCTCATGATTTCACGTCGCTGGCGGCTTCACCAGTCGTGGGCTTGGCAGGTTCCTCGGCGGCAGCGGCGGCTTCTTCCTCCTCCTCCGGGTCCGGAAGCGGATCGTGAGGCGGGAGTTCGTCGGGACTGTCGACCAGCGATGCGCCCGCTTCGGCGACGGCGCTGGCTTCTTTTTCGATTTTACTGCCGGCCTCTGAAATACTGTCTTTCAGGGTGTTCAACTCGCGTTGCTGATCTGCGAGGATCTGGCGCAGCTCGTCGGCACGCAGTTCCTGCTCGACGTCGGCCCTGACGCTGGTCATGAAGCGTTTCAGGCGGCCGAAATACTTGCCCGCGGTACGCGCCACCCCCGGCAGGCGTTCAGGTCCGATCACGATGAGCGCGACGATGCCGATCAGCATCATCTCGGTGAAGCCCATATCAAACATCAGCGAATCCCGGTTCGATGAACAAGCTGACGGGGCTAGACTTTATCTTTTTCTTCGGTGACCTTGCCTTCGATAATCTGGCTTTCGGGCTCTGCCTTGTCCTTGGCGGCTTCCTCGTCCTTCACCGATTTCTTGAAGTTCTTGATCGCACCACCGAGATCTCCGCCGACATTGCGCAGCTTCTTGGTGCCAAACAACAGGATCACGATCGCCAGGATCAATAACAGCGACCAGATACTAATTCCACCAAAACCCATTTTTCACCTCATTTACTTTGTTCACGCGCGGCTTTTTCATCGACCCCGGAGACGCCGAAGCGTCGTTCCAGCTCATCCAGTACCAGCCGCGCATCCAGATTCTGTTGCGCCAGCATCACCAGGCAGTGGAACCAAAGGTCCGCGGTTTCATAAACAATCTGCTGTTTATCGCCTGATTTTGCCGCAATGATGGTTTCCGTCGATTCTTCACCGATTTTCTTCAGTATCGCGTCGAGCCCTTTGTCATACAGGCTCGCGACGTAAGAAGAGTCGGGATCCGCGCCTTTCCTCGACGCCAGTACCGCCATCAGGCGCTGGAGTATATCATCACTCATCGATAAATCTCGTCGGGATTTTTGATAATTTCTTCATCGATTTGCCATTCTCCACCCTTTAAAACCCGAAAGAAACAGCGGCGGCGGCCGGTATGACAGGCAATTCCGCCAACCTGCTCGACCTGCAGCAGCACGACATCGGCGTCGCAATCGACCCTGATTTCGTGTAATCGCTGCACGTGCCCCGATTCCTCGCCTTTGAACCAAAGCCGCTGGCGCGAGCGCGACCAGTAAACCGCTCGCCCCTGTTCGTGGCTCAACTGCAGGGCTTCGCGGTTCATCCAGGCCAGCATCAGTACTTCGCCGGACTGGTGATCCTGGGCGATCGCCGGCAGCAGGCCATCGTCGTTCCACTTGATCTGATCGAGCCAGTCAGTCATCGCGCACCTCGATGCCCTGGGCCTTCATGAAGGCCTTGGCGTCGCCGATACTGTATTCCGCGAAGTGGAAAATACTCGCTGCCAGCACCGCGTCCGCCTTGCCCTCGAGAATGCCGTCCACCAGGTGCTGCAGGTTCCCCACCCCGCCGGAAGCAATTACCGGCACCCGCACCGCTTCCGAAACGGCGCGCGTAAGCTCGTTGTCGAAACCGATTTTAGTGCCGTCTCGATCCATGCTGGTGAGCAGTATTTCGCCGGCGCCGTAAGCATCCATCTTGCGTACCCATTCGATCACGTCGATGCCGGTGGGCTTGCGCCCGCCGTGGGTAAAAATTTCCCATCGCCCGGCCTCGCCATCGGCGCTGACGCGCTTGGCGTCTACCGCGACGACGATGCACTGCGAACCAAACTTGTCGGCGGCCTCGGCCACGAACTCGGGGTTGAACACGGCCGCGGTATTGATACTGACCTTGTCCGCGCCGGCGTTGAGCAGGCGCCGGATATCGGCGAGCTCGCGAATACCGCCGCCCACGGTCAGCGGGATAAAAACCTCAGCGGCGACATCCTCGACCACGTGCACCATGGTTTCGCGGTCGTCGGAACTGGCGGTGATATCGAGGAAGGTCAGCTCGTCGGCGCCTTCCTGGTTATAGCGCCGCGCCACTTCGACCGGGTCACCCGCATCGCGAATTTCGACGAATTGCACACCCTTGACCACGCGCCCGTTATCGACGTCGAGACAGGGAATAATACGTTTTGCGAGCGACATACCGGGCTGAATCAGAACTAGTTCTGATCAATATAGGCTTGCGCCTCGACCAGGCTGATGGTGCGTTCGTAGAGCGCCCTGCCGATGATGACGCCTTCGATACCGGCTTCTTTGACCGCGTTCAACTTGACGATGCAGTCCATGTCGGTAACGCCGCCGGAGGCGATCACCGGAACGCTTATCGCCTTCGCCAAAGTCTCGGTTGCCTCGACGTTGACCCCCTGCATCATGCCGTCGCGGCTGATATCGGTGTAGACGATAGCAGCGACACCCTGGTCTTCGAAGCGCCGCGCCAGGTCACAGGCTTCGTGCTCGGATTCCTC
>JAASSH010000351.1 GCA_021767985.1 Gammaproteobacteria bacterium
AGCGCCTGCTTGTACTCGGGAATGATGACGATGGTCGGCGGTGTAATCGTGACGCGTGGATCCTGGTAGGGCGTGGCCTTGATCCCGCGTGACACCATCAGCCGGATGTGCACGCCGTCAGACATGTCATTCTTCTCGAGCAGCCGGTACAGGCGTTCGGCCAGCTCGGGCGCCTCGAGCTCCATCTCCATATCAAGCGCCCTGGCGCCCTCGTAGAGCCGATCCAGATGCTGCTCGAGGAAAGCGATCTTGCCGTTATGCACGCGCAGTCCTTCCCAGATTCCGTCGCCGAGTACGAAGCCGCTGTCGAAAACCGAAACCTGCGCCGCTTCGCGCGCAAAATACTCGCCGTTGATATCGATCAGGATGTCGGCGTTGCGCGGATCGTCCTGGTACTCGTGGGTGCCTTTGCTACTCATCTATCGTTCCCAGTTCGTATGTTGTTCCGAGGCTCGTGACGCACAGGTAACGCTTGCCGTCTCGCACCCGCTCCTCGGCCAGGTTGGCCAGGTCGAAAAACGCGCGGCGGCTGATCAGGGCCTCGAGGCCCGCGTGCAGTATTACGTAGGGTCTCGGTTCTCCGCTTGCTTTATCGACCTCGACGCGTACCGGGTGTTCGGCGTCAACCACGACGCGCTCCCCGATATTGGTGGTAAACACGATTGCCTGCTGCTCCCCTTCGTCGATCTGTTCCACCAGGGTCGCAACGAAGGGCGCGTCTTCGACCTCGATGCGCAGTTTTTCCGCCGGGGTTACCAGGAAGTACTCGTCCTGCTCGCGCCGCAATATACCGGCGAACAGCTTTACCAGCGACTCACGCCGAAACCGGCGGCCCTGGTGATACCAATTGCCATCGGCCGCTATCCGGATATCGATTTCACCCTGATAGCCGGGATTCCAGTCCTGCCTGGCGGCGATACTGGTCTCGTTCGTTCTTATATCGGCGAGGATTTGTTCGAGGTCAGACATGTTACGATTTTGTGCAAATTCTTGCGGCGACACAATACATAAATTCCCGGACCGGCCCTGCACCTGCTTTCACCGACGATGATCCGTCGGACGTGAATCGACGAGACCGGGTCGAATTAAAGTTGTAAATCGGGGCTGGCACGAGATACATTACGGCCGGTGTAATACTGTTAACCATGTAGCTGTTATAGCTACGAGGAGATAGCCCGGTATGAAACGAAGAGGATTCGTGAAGCTCTGCGCGACCGCGGTCGCCGGGATCACTGCCAGCCCGGAGATCCTGGCCCAGGACCACCAGGAATACCATCGTTACGGCCGGGTCGCGCTGATCGATGCCCAATCTGGTAAACCTGTCGGCGCCCGGGCGCTGGAGGTGGGTGAGACCTACCTGTTTCATTATCCTTTCGTATCGACACCGTGTTTTCTGATCGATCTGGGCAAGCAGGTCACCTCCAGGGTCAACCTCGAGACGCGCGACGGTAATCGCTACCGCTGGCAGGGGGGTGCGGGGCCGAAATCGTCGGTGGTCGCCTTTTCGGCTATCTGTGCGCACAAGATGACCCATCCGGCGCCCTCGGTCAGCTTTATCAATTACAGACACGGCGAAACTCGCTTCCGCAACAGCCAGGAAGAAATCGAACAGCGCAGCGGCGTGATCTACTGCTGCTCGGAAAAAAGCGTCTATGATCCGGCGCACGGTGGCAGGGTGCTCGGTGGTCCGGCGCCGCAGCCGCTGGCGGCAATCGAGCTCGAGTACGATCAGGCGGCCGATACGTTTTACGCCACGGCCACTATCGGTGGGGAAATGTTCGAAAAGTACTTCGACAGTTTCCGCGATCGCCTGGTGCTGCAGCACGCGCGCTTCGACATCGACAGCACCCTGGAGAATAGCACCGAGTTGATGCGCCTCAGTGACTACACCGAGCACTCGGTAAGCTGCCAGGCCTGATATCGAATCCGACGCGTGGCATTTGTCATGCCTGAGGCAATGCTGCGGGTATAACCCTGGTAACCCTGCCGGGCGGGAGTCTTAATCCCTTGAGGTAATGCGGTATACTATGCGCGGAGTCAGGGGTTATCAATGGTAGATCAACGTTTATCCGGCAAGCTGGCCGTGATCCTGCACGCTGATGTTGTGGCTTCGACGTCGCTGGTGCAGCGGGACGAGCGCCTTGCCCACGAGCGTATCCAGGACTCGTTCCGTCGATTCGGCGATATCATTTCCACTTATAGCGGCAAGGTACACGAACTTCGCGGCGATGCGCTGCTGGCCGAGTTCGAACGGGCCTCCGACGCCGTTTCCGCCGCGCTGGCTTTCCAGGTCGCGCAAAATGAATATAACCGGAGCCTCGATGATGACATTCGACCCGAGATTCGCGTGGGCGTTGCTCTTGGTGAAGTCATCATTGCCGACAACACGATTACCGGGGAGGGCGTGGTGCTGGCGCAGCGTCTCGAGCAGATTGCCGAGCCGGGGGGATTGTGTATCACGCCGGCGATTCGTGAGGCGTTGCCGCGACGTCTGCCGTTCGAGCTGGAGAATCTCGGCGCGCGGAAACTCAAGGGATTCGACGAAACTGTCGGTATTTTCCGGGTTGCGCTCCAGCCCGGCGCCGTGATGCCGGTGCCGGAAAACGCGCCCGCGGTGCCAAAGCAAGCAGCGAGGCCCCGATTAAAAATCGCTGTCACCGTACTGCTGCTTTTCGCTTTTGCACTCGGGGTCTACATCTATCAGATTGACAGGCAGGGGAAAGCCACGAAAGCTCCCGAGACTCCAAGCGTGAGCAGCACCGATAAACCTTCGATCGCGGTGCTGCCGTTCGACAACATGAGCGGCGATCCGGAACAGGAGTATTTCGCCGACGGGATCACGGAAGACCTGACAACCGATTTGTCCAAGATATCGGGATTGTTCGTGGTCGCGCGTAACTCGGCTTTTTCTTACAAGGGCAGATCGGTAGACCTGCGTACCGTGGCCGAGGAGCTCGGCGTGCGTTACGTGCTCGAGGGTAGTATCCGGCGGGTGAACGATCAGATCCGGATAAACGCGCAGTTGATCGACGGCGTCACCGGTGGCCATATATGGGCCGACCGCTTTGACGGAGTGATGGCTAATATTTTCGCGCTGCAGGACCGGGTAAATCGCAATATCGTGTCCGCGCTCGAGGTCAACCTGACCGATGCCGACGAGGCGCGGTTCAACCGGGTAGAAACTTCGATTCCGGAGGCTTACGATCTGCTGCTGCAGGGTGTCGTGCTATACAACGTCTTTAATCGCGATGCGATTATCGAGGCACGTGTCCTGTTCGAACGCGCGGCCGAGCTGGATCCGGGCTATGCCCGCGCCTGGGCTAACATCGCTTTGACCCATGCCACCGAGGTCAACTTTTTCTGGTCGGAGGATCGCGAAAAATCAATCCGGGAAGGCCTCAAATTTGCCGCCAGGGCAATCGAACTGGACGACACTATCCCGCAGATTTATCTGACCCGAAGCATTCTTTACCTGTCGCAGCGACAGCATCAGATCGCGCTCGAGGCCGCCAGGCGTACTATCGAAGTGCACCCCGGCTATGCTGATGGACACGCCACGTTAGCATTCATTTCGAGCTATTCGGGCAAATTCGAACAGGCGCTCGAGGCCATTGCCGACGCCAAGCGTTTTAATCCTAGC
>JAASSH010000061.1 GCA_021767985.1 Gammaproteobacteria bacterium
ATAAATCCCGGGGTCGAACGGGCGTGAACCGGAACCTTGCCCCAGGTTATCGCCAGGTCATGGATCGAGTCGGCAACCGCGGCCGAGGTCTGCAGGCCGGAGACGACCTCGACCAGTTTCATCAGGGCTACCGGGTTGAAAAAATGCATGCCTGCCAGGCGTTCGGGATGCCGCAGCCCGTTGGCAAGCGCGGTCACCGACAGCGAGGAGGTATTGGTCGCGAGGATACAATCGTCGGCGACGATATCTTCGAGCTGTCGAAACAATTCTCGCTTGATCTCGATGTCCTCGACCACGGCTTCGACCACGAGGTCGACCTCGGCGGCCGCTTCCAGCGATTCGACGGGGGTGATCGCCGACAGGGTATTACGCGCGAAATCGTCGCTGAATTTGCCTTTAGCGACCAGCTTGTCGAAGGTGGCCTGCAAGGCCGCCCTGGCGTCGACCGCGGCCCCCGGTTTGTTGTCGAACAGCAAGACCGGGTGTCCCGACTGCGCCGCCAGCTGGGCGATGCCGCTACCCATAATGCCGGCACCGACGACCAGCACGCTTTGTATGACCGATGCGTCGCTCATTCGGGTACCCAGTTCGCCGGGCGCTTGTCGAGAAACGCGGCAAAACCCTCACGCGCCTCGTCGCTGCCGCGCACGCGGCTGATGGTCTGCGCTGTCAGCTCGCGCACTTCGTCGGTTACCGGTCCGACCTCGAGCTGGGCGAACAGCGCCTTGATCTCGCTCTGTGCACGCGGGCCCCCGGCCAGCAGTTCGTCGAGGGTAGCATCCACCGCCGCATCCAGTTCATCGAGGTTCGCGACCTGGTGCACCAGTCCGAGCGCAAGGGCTTCGCTCGAGCCGATGCGGGCCATCGTCAGCGCCAGGCGCCGGGCGTGGCGCCGGCCCACGGCGTTTATCAGGTACGGGCCGATTACGGCCGGCAGGATGCCGAACCTGGCTTCGCTGATCGCGAAACTGGCGTTGTCGGCCGCGATTGCGATATCGCAGGCGCATAACAGTCCGACGCCACCGCCCAGCGCCGCGCCCTGGATGCGCGCCACGGTCGGTTTGGGGCAGCTGTCGATCTTGCCCAGCATCGACGCGAAACGGCGGGCGTCCTCGAGGTTCCATTCGACCGACGCCTCGCTGGCGCGTCGCATCCACTGCAGGTCGGCGCCGGCGCTGAAATGCTTGCCGGCGCCGGCGAGCACGACAATACGCACCGAGTCGTCCGCAATGAGGGTATCGAAAGCCGCATCGAGATCGCCGATCATGGCCTCGTCGAACGCGTTGAACACGTCGGGTCGTGACATCGTAATCTGCGCCACGCCCGTGCCGCGCTGACTGATTTCGAGGATTGAGTCGCTCATTGATAAGCCTCCGGATAGCGGCAATAGTCAGGGATCAGATCATCGCCGGATCATGCTCCAGGCAATATCGGATCGACACCGCGACGATAGTAAATCGAATGCGGTGACGCTGTCGACCCGGTCTGCTGCTAGTTGAAGCGGATGTACTCGAAATCGATCGGCTGCTGGTTGATGCCCATTGCCGGAGGCGCGATCCAGTTGGCGAACTTACCCGGCTCGACAACCCGTCCCATCAGGCTGGCGACATACTCGCGGTCGCCGCTGCTGGGCAGCCATTGATTTTCACGCTGCCGCCACTGTTCCTGCGTCAGCACTTCGCCATCGGGACTGATGAAGGAGCCGGCGAGCGAGCCGATTTTGCGATGAAAGGCCTTGTGCGGAACGCCCAGCTCGAACGGCAGACCGGCCTTGGCGATCACCCGGTTCCAGCGCTTGACGCCAGAAGCGGCCTCGCGAATGTAATCGTCACGCAGCACTTCGTTGAGGGCGTTCAGCATCGGAACCTCTTTTTCGACCAGCTTGCCGTCGCGCAGTTGCAGCACCGGATAGCTGTCGTTTTTGAGCACGTGATCGTCCTTGCGCTTGTTTTCGGCATAGCGACCCTTGAGCCCGGTCGAGTAAAAAGTTGCCGCGTTGCTCGATTCGTCGGCGCCGAACAGGTCTACCGTGACGCTGAAATGGAAATTCAGGTAACGCTGGATCGTCGGCAGATCGATGACGCCGGCGGCGCGCAGCGTGGCCGGATCGTCGGTCTTGAGATCTTTCATGACGTCGCAGGTACGCTCTATGATGCGCGCCACGCCGGTCTCGCCGACGAACATATGGTGCGCTTCCTCGGTCAGCATGAAACGCGTGGTGCGCGCCAGCGGATCGAAACTCGATTCGGACAGCGCGTGCAGCTGGTACTTGCCGTCGCGGTCGGTGAAGTAGGTGAACATGAAGAACGCGAGCCAGTCCGGGGTTTTTTCGTTGAACGCCTGCAGGATTCGCGGGTTGTCCTCTTCGCCGCTGCGGCGCTCGAGCAGGGCTTCGCCTTCTTCGCGGCCGTCGCGGCCGAAATACTTGTGCAGCAGGTACACCATCGCCCACAGGTGGCGCCCTTCCTCGACGTTGACCTGGAACAGGTTGCGCAGGTCGTACATGCTCGGGGCGGTCAGGCCCAGGTGGCGCTGCTGCTCGACCGAAGCCGGTTCGGTGTCGCCCTGGGTCACGATGATGCGGCGCAGGTTGGCACGGTATTCTCCCGGAACCGACTGCCAGGCATCCTCGCCCTTGTGATCGCCGAAGTGTATCTTGCGATCGGGTTTCTCCGGATTCAGGAAAATGCCCCAGCGATAATCGGGCATTTTCACATGGCCGAATTGTGCCCAGCCTTCCTGGTCGACGCTAACCGCGGTGCGCAGGTAGACATCGAAATCCTGCGATCCGTCCGGTCCCATATCCTGCCACCATTCCAGGTAGTTCGGTTGCCAGTGTTCGAGCGCGCGCCGCAGCGCGCGATCCTCGCTCAGGTTGACGTTGTTCGGGATTTTTTCGTTGTAATCGATCGAGGGCATGTCTTTATCTCTCAGGTTACTCGTTTGTGGCGTCATTGCGGCGTACACCGCAAACCATTAGTGAGACTGCACAGAGCGTGTACGGCAAGCCCGGAGGGCTTGCCGGCCTGGATTGCTGCCAGGCTGGAATGGATCCCGGCCTGCGCCGGGATGACGAATGAAATTGCCGGGGTGACGAAGAAAATTTTGCAATAGCGCTCATACCCGGTCCCAGTCGAACTGCGATTTTTCGCCGGTACCGTACACTTTTAATGCGCCACTCTCGCCGACCGCGTTGGGGCGCTGGAAGATCCAGTTTTGCCAGGCGGTCAAGCGTCCAAATATGCGGCTGAACATGTTCTCCCGCCCGTTGAATCGCAGGTTCGCCTCCATGCCGGTGAGCGCGTCGGGCGACAGCGAGACGCGCTCCTCGATCGCGATTCGAACCTCGTCGTCCCAGTCGAGGTCGTCCGGATTACTGGTGACGAGGCCGAGTTCGAACGAGGCGTCGGCATCGAGCGGTTGCCCGATTTTCGCGCGCACCGCATCGAGTGCCGCCTGCTCGGAGTAGAAACGCCTTTCCAGGCGGCTTTCGGTGGTAATCATCGGGTAGAGGTCAAAATTGACCTCGTCGACCGTAACTGTCGGCGTGATATCGGGATCGTCGGGCAGTTCCAGGTGATAGCTGCGGTCGCATGCCAGCGCGAGCTCGAGAAAAGTACCGGCGAAACAGCTGCCCTCGTCAATCAGCGCGAACAGGCTGCGTGACGATACATCGAGGCGCTGGAATACCCGCCGCAGGTAACCGATCGTCTCGTGTACCAGCCAATGATCCCGGTCCTGCATCAGGGTTGCATCCATCGCCCGCACCGCGGCTGCATCGCCCGCGGTCTTGATGATCCAGGTACCGAGATCGAGTTCGTTGGTGCGCATCGACAGGATCGCGTCGTCGAGTTCGCGGGCAAGCGCGAGCGGGTACCAGTCGGCGCCGGCGGCCTCGATCGCGTCGACTTGCTGTGGCTGCTCGCCCTCGGGTGCATGCACGGTAAAGGTCGCGGTGCGCGCGCGCCGGTCCATCTCGACACTGACGTGGCGGTAGCGCAGAGCATTGTCCTCGATGCTGCGCTCGAGCGGTATCAGCGCGATGCCCTTACCGTCAGGCCGGTTGCTTTTGGCGGCCAGTTCGAGCGCGCGATTTTTCACGGTTTCGTCGAACACCCCGGGTTTGGCAATTTCATCGACCAGGCGCCATTCCCTGGCGCGTTGACCACGCACGCCCTCGGTCGTGGTGCAGAAAATATCCGCCAGGTCGTGGCGCACGTGGCGCTTGTCGGTGACGCGGGTCAGTCCGCCGGTACCCGGTAACACGCCCAACAGCGGAACCTCGGGCAGACTGACCGAGCTCGAGCGATCGTCGACCAGGATGATTTCATCGCAGGCCAGCGCCAGTTCGTAGCCGCCGCCGGCACAGGCACCGTTGACCGCGGCGATGGACTTGAGGTCGCTGTATTTCGAGGAATCCTCGAGTCCGTTGCGGGTTTCGTTGGTGAACTTGCAGAAATTGACTTTCCACGCGTGGCTGGAGAGTCCGAGCATGAAAATGTTCGCGCCGGAGCAGAAAATCTTGTCCTTGAGACTGGTAATGACGACGGATTTAACCTCGGGATGCTCGAAACGGATGCGATTGAGCGCGTCGTTGAGTTCGATATCGACGCCAAGGTCGTAACTGTTGAGTTTTAGTTTGTATCCCGGACGCAGGCCGCCGTCTTCGTCGAAATCAGCGCTAAGCGTGGCTACCGGGCCGTCGACACTGAGTTTCCAGTGACGATAAGCGTCCGGTTCGGTTTGGTAATCGACGCGATCGGTCACGACAGCATTTCCTCCAGCTGGGTTTGAGTCAAGGGCGAGACGGTTGTTTCGGACTGCCCGATTTTAACGGCGAGATCGAACAGTCGATCGCAGGTTTGGTCCAGGCCCTGCGCGCTGGTGTCGAGCCGGTACGAAGCCCTGGCGTAAAACGCGCGCCGCGCCTCGAGTATGGATTTCAGATCCTGCATGGCTTCGCGGCTACCCTGCATCGGGCGGAAGTCACCCTGTTCGATGACGCGCTGCATGTGATCTTCGGGATGCGCTTCGAGCCAGATCGTAGCGCAGTTGGACAAGAGTAAATTGAACGTTTCGGGCTCGGACACGAGCCCGCCGGGAATCGCGATGACGGCTTCCTCGTTGTTCGAAACGATCTGTTCAAGCGCGCGGCGCTCGTAGCGCCGGTAAGCAGCCATGCCGTACATCGCCTGGATTTCGCCGATGCTGCAGGCGGCAAGATTTTCGATTTCGCGGCTCAATTCGATGAACGGGCGGCCGAGACGGTCTGCCAGCCTGGTGCCCAGCGTCGATTTGCCGGCGCCGCGCAATCCGATCAGCGCGATGCGGCGCGCCGACATCGAATCCTGCTGGACTTCGCTGAGCATATCGGCGATCGCGATGCGGATTCGGCGTAACGTGGCTTCGTTGCGGCCGGCGAGTAACGCCCTCAGCATCAGCCATTCGGGCGAGCGGGTGGTGAAATCGCCGATCAGCTCGGCCAGCGAACACTGCAGGGCGGTTGCGACCTGATCGAGCACGAGTACCGAGACGTTGCCTTCGCCGTATTCGAGATTGGCCAGGTGGCGCTCGGACACACCGGCTGCGCTCGACAGCGTCTTGCGCGTGATGCCGCGACGCTCGCGCAGTCCGCGTACGCGATCGCCGAGGTTGATCAGTAGTTGATTTTCCCCGGAATTTCGCTCGCAGCCGCCAGATTTTGATACGCTAACCATATCGGAGCTAAGTATGAAATATATTGCGTAAATTGATGTGTATATTGCAATTTTATGCACAATAATTCATATTAAGCGGCTAATCAAGAAAAACATAAAGCGGGAGGTTTCATGAGCAGCGCTGAATTTCGGCAACAAATCATCGCGTTGACCGATCAAATTGTCGGAAAACCGCTGGACCGGGCTTTGCAGGACTGGCTCAACCGGGAGCACGGTGTCACCAGCGAAACCTACAGCAACCTGCAGGCCAGCTGTCGACAGGGAGTCGAAGAAGGCTGGCTGTGCCAGCACGAAGCCGGCGGCATCCGTTACGGGCGCGTATTCAAACCCGAGGCCGTCTTGCACGATTTTTCGGTCGACGTGGTCGACAAGGACAATATCGACGGTCCGCATCATGCGCATCCCAACGGTGAAATCGACCTGGTCATGCCGATAGAGGGTGATGCACTGTTCGATGATAACCCGGCCGGTTGGGTCGTTTATCCCGCTGGCAGTGCGCACGTGCCCACGGTTTCCAACGGCCGTGCATTAGTGCTGTACCTGCTGCCCGAAGGCAGCATAGAATTTACCCGATAATAAAGCCCCGTTCGGCGCCTGCGCCGAGCCGAAGCTGGAGGAGTTCATGAATAGCGAAACCGTTGCCGCGCCGGGCGCCACTTTCAACTATGCCGCGCACCTGCTCGACCTCAATGCGGGCCGTGCCTCGAAAACCGCCTATATCGACGATGCTGGCACCCTGAGTTACGATGAACTCGCCGACGGTGTACGGCGCGTGGCCGCCGCGCTGCTGGATGCCGGGCTGCGCCGCGAGGAGCGGGTGCTGCTGCTGATGCACGACTGCAACGACTGGCCGGTTGCCTTTCTCGGCGCGATGTACGCCGGGGTCGTACCGGTTGCGGTGAACACACTACTGCCCGCCGATGATTATCAATATATGCTGCAGCACAGTCGCGCACAGGCCGCGCTGGTTTCGAACGCGCTGCTGCCGGTGCTGCGCGACGCGATGCAAAAGGGCGGGCACGAAGTCGGAAAAGTCATAGTGTCGCGCGCCGATGATGCTCTGCAGCAGGGTGAACAGGCCTTTGCCGATTTTGTTGCCGCTGCAAAGCCGTTGGCGCAGGCCGCGGCCACTAGTGCCGACGACCCCGGCTTCTGGCTTTATTCGTCGGGTTCGACCGGCAAACCCAAGGGTACCGTGCACACGCACGCGAATCCCTACTGGACCAGCGAGCTTTACGGTAAAGGCGTGCTCGGAATTACCGAAGACGACGTCTGTTTCTCGGCGGCCAAGCTGTTTTTCGCCTATGGACTCGGCAATGCGCTGACCTTTCCGCTGACGGTCGGTGCGACCAGTGTCCTGCTCGGTGGCCGGCCGACGCCGGATGTAATTTACCAGCGCCTGGTCGAACACCAGCCGACGCTGTTTTTCGGCGCACCGACCGGTTACGTCGCGATGCTGGCCTATCCGGACATTCCCGGCAACGATAAACTCGCGCTGCGGCTCGGGGTATCCGCCGGCGAAGCCCTGCCGGCAGATCTCGCGCAGCGTTTCGGCGAACGGTTCGGTATCGACGTGATCGACGGCATCGGCTCTACCGAAATGCTCCATATCTATATTTCCAACCGCCCGGGTGAAGTGCGCTTCGGTTCGTCCGGTTACCCGGTGCCGGGGTATGATATCGAGTTGCGCGGCGACGATGGTTTGCCGGTCGCCGATGGCGAGATCGGCGATTTGTACGTACGCGGGCCGAGCGCGGCGCTGATGTACTGGAATAATCGCGAGAAGAGCCGGGATACCTTCCAGGGCGAATGGACCAAGAGCGGTGACAAGTACGTGCACAACGAAGACGGCAGTTACACCTGCTCCGGGCGCAGTGACGATATGCTGCGGGTTAGCGGCATGTACGTTTCACCTTTCGAGGTAGAAGCCACGCTGGTCGAACATCCGGCGGTGCTGGAATCGGCGGTGATCGGCAAGGTCGACGACGACGGCCTGACCAAGACCAAGGCGTTCATCGTGCTCGCCGAGGGCCAGCAGGCGAGCGCCGAGGATTTGCAGGCGTTCGTCAAGGACCGGCTCGCGCCACACAAGTATCCGCGTTTCGTCGAGTTCGTCGACGAGTTGCCCAAAACGGCAACCGGCAAGATCCAGCGCTTCCGGCTGCGCGAGCGCGAAGCCGGCGCATGACCGGCGCGATCGAGTTCGTCACGATCGAGTCAGGCGGGCGCGAACTGAACATCGAGTACCGGTGGGTCGGAGCCGATGAGGCCTCGGCCCCGCCAATTGTGTTCTTGCACGAGGGCCTGGGTTCGCTGGCGATGTGGAAAGATTTTCCCGGGCGTTTATGCGAGTCGCTCGGCTGCCGGGGGCTGCTGTATTCGCGTCCCGGGTACGGGCAGTCGACCCCGCGCGCGGCGGATGAGAGCTGGGATGTCGATTTCATGCATCGGCAGGCATATGACTTGCTGCCGGCCTTGCTGGCGGCGCTGCGAATCGATGGCAGCGCTAATCCGCCCTGGCTTTTCGGGCATAGCGACGGCGGCTCGATCGCGCTGCTGTATGCCGCCGCGTATCCGCGTCAGGTCGGCGGAATCATCGTGTTGTCACCTCATATCATGGTGGAGGACGTTACCATACGCAGTATCGAACAGGCGCGCGCAACCTACCTCGAGACGGATTTGAGACAGAGACTGGGGTGTTATCACAGTGATCCCGATTCGGCATTCTGGGGCTGGAACGATATCTGGCTGCTGCCGGCCTTTCGCGAC
>JAASSH010000062.1 GCA_021767985.1 Gammaproteobacteria bacterium
CCTGTCGCAGCAAGTCGACAATCTCTTCGTAGGTGACAGGTTTGCTAAAGTAGTAACCCTGCATCAGGTTGCATTTCTGCTGTTTCAGGAAGTCGAGCTGATCCCTGCTTTCCACACCTTCTGCTACCGTCTTGATTCCCAGCCCCCTGGCCAGGTTGATGATAGCAATCGTAATCGCCACATCGTCCTTGTCTTGCGGAATATCACGGATAAATGAACGGTCGACTTTAAGCGTGGATATCGGGAACTGCTTGAGATAAGCCAGCGATGAATGCCCGGTGCCGAAATCATCTACCGATATGCTTACGCCGAGACCCGAGAGTTCCCGCAGGGTTCGTTTTACGCGGTCCAGGTCGGACATCAGCATGCTTTCGGTAATCTCGAGATCGAGCATCGACGATTCAAGCCCGGATAGCTGCAGAACCTGGTCGATCTTGTCGACCAGCGATGCCTCGCGCAGCTGGCGTACGGAGAGATTGACCGAAACATGTATCTCGGGCAGCTCCGAATCTCGCAGCTGCTTTATCTGCTTGCAGGCTTGCTGTAATACCCATTCGCCGATCGGGACGATCAGGCCGGTCTCTTCGGCGATACCGATAAACTGGTCGGGCGGGACCATGCCGCGCTCGGGGTGTTGCCAGCGAATCAACGCCTCGATGCCCACTATCCTGCCCTGCTCGATATCGACCTGCGGCTGGTACAGCAGCATGAACTCGTCCCGTTCCAGCGCGTGGCGTAACTCGTGTTCCAGCTCGAGGCGCTGCTCGAGTCGGGCGCTCATTTCATGATTGTAGAACTGGTAGTTGTTGCGCCCTTTTTCCTTGGCGTGGTACATCGCTGTATCCGCGTTTTTTAGCAGGCTTTTAATATCATTGTTGTCGAGGGGGTAGAGAATGATGCCGACACTTGCGGTGATGAACAGTTTTTTACTCTCGATAAAAAACGGTTCGGCGAAGCTGCCTATTATTTTCTCGGCAACGATGTTGACGTTGTCGATGTTGCTAACGTTCTGTAGCAGCAGGCAGAACTCGTCACCGCCCCAGCGCGCTACCGTATCGCTCGCGCGCATGCAGCTGGTCAAACGCTCGGCTGCGTCCTTGAGCAGGCTGTCGCCGGCATCGTGGCCGAGGCTGTCGTTAACGTTTTTGAACTGGTCCAGGTCGACAAACAATACCGCGGCCAATTGCTCGTTACGGTCTGCGATCTTCATCGCCTGTTCGAGCCGGTCGACGAACAGGCTGCGATTGGGCAGGCCGGTAAGACTGTCGTAGTAGGCGAGGTAATTCAGCGTATCGTCGGTTTTTTTCTTCTCGGTAATATCGAGAATCATCGCCACGTAAACCGGGGGATCTTCCGCCGGGGAATATTGCAACAGCACCTCGACCGGATAACAGGATCCGTCCTTGCGCTGGTGGACGGTTTCGAAGTGGACCTGTTCGGTTTCGCCGTTACGTAACGGCTCGATCACGGCCAGGAAATCCGCCTCGGAAATTTCCGGCTTCAGATCTATCGGCGTCATCTTGTCCAGCTCCCCGGCGCTGTAGCCGAGATTATCGCGTCCGCCCTGGTTGACATGCGTGAAGCGCAGGCTGTCGGCGTCGAAGATGTATATTTCGTTGATGGATTTATCCAGCAGGCGCCCCAGTCGACTGGAAAGCTCGGTCGCCTGTTTATGTTCGCGCTGCTGCAGCGTCAATATGCGATCGGCGCGAATTACGAACAGCAGCAGCACCAGGTACAGCAGGCTGAGTATGGCCACTACCGCGGCGCTAACCTCGAGCTGCTTGTGCTCGATTTCCAGGAGTCTGTCGGTGATATCCGTGTAGATCTCGAATACGCCGATAACGCCGTTATCCTGTTCTGCGCGGATAGGCAGATAGCTTGATAGCACGGTACGGTCATGGATTTCGCTGCCGTCTATGCCGCGGAACTTGTCACGCTCCGAGACAACACTGACGACCTTACCGCTAACGGCAACCCGATTGCCGGGATAATCCGAGGGTTTAACAATGCCTGTCTGGCTCGGGTCGGTAGAAAACAGGGTCTTGCCGCGGATGTCGAAAATTTTCACCTTCAGTATCGGCAGGCCTTGCACTATAGCCTCGAGGTCATCGTGCAGCTGCTGCGACAGGGGGTCTTTGACCAGCTGCGATTGTGGCAGCGTTTCCGCCAGGCGCAGAAAATCTCCGTATTTCGGGAACAGGGTGTTGGCAATCGTCCGGCTGAGCGAGATGTAGTTGCGTTCTTCGATCTCGATCAACTGCTCGATCGTGGTGTGACGATAATAAATGCTCAAACTTAACGCCGAGGCAACAATCGCCACCAGGCTGACGATCGAAAAATAGAGCTTGAGACTGAATTGTGTCCGTTTTGACATTATGTTTGCCAAGCGTTGCCGCTGATCGTTTAGAGGAAAGGGGAGATGGCGGTCGACGCACGCATCGTGCCGCCGGGAATCCCGAATCCGGTTTTTAATTGATGAAGGCCAAATGGTCCCGGTAACTTGAATTAGCTATCGGCAACCAGGCAGCAAACTGAAATAATTGCTTGACATACATACCGGTCGGTATTATAAAGCATACCAACTGGTATGTATGTGGCTTATGAACGATTTAACTGACAAAGATGTTTACTGGTGGCGGCCGCTCGATGATGTCGAGCTCGATACCCGCGGCCAGATACTGTTTGCGGCTTACAAGGAAATCCATGTCAATGGTTTCCAGTCCGCCAGCCTGAGTAATATCCTGAAACGCACCGGCGTTACCAAGGGTGCGCTTTATCATCATTTTCGTGACAAAAACGAACTTGGTTACGCGGTCGTCGATGAAGTCATCGACAAGCGGATTCAGCAGAGCTTTATCCATCCGCTGACGCATTTCGACGATCCGATCGAGGGCTTTATCGAGCTGATTCAAAATGCCGGTGACACCTTTTCGATGACAGATATCGAGCTTGGCTGCCCGCTGTCGGTGCTGGCCCAGGAAATGGCGCCGATCGATGAAGGCTTCCGCATTCGCCTTACGAGGATTTACCAGCAATGGCACGAATCGATCGCCGAGGTGCTCTCCAGAGGCAAGGCCGAGGGCCTGATCATCGACGAGGTCGATCCCAAGACCATGGCGGTCACGATCGTGGCGATTATGGAAGGCAGCCTGAGCGCGGCCAAGGTAGCACAAAGCCTCGATATGCTTTACCAATGCGGCCAGGGGCTGACACAACTTTTACAACTGATCAGAACCGAAGCCGTGAGTCGATAATGGCAAAAAAGTACGCTGAATTTATCCTGCGTCACCGATGGATTACCGTGATACTGGCGGTGCTGTGGATCATGGGAATGGGCGCCGGTGCCCAGCACCTGACTTTCACCAACGATTACCGCGTGTTTTTCGGCGAAGACAATCCGCAGCTGATGGCTTTCGAACATCTGCAGGACACCTATGCCAAGAACGATAACGTGATGCTGGTGCTGGTGCCGGCGGATGGCGAGGTGTTTACGCGCGAAACCCTGGGCGCGGTCGCCTGGCTGACCGAGCGCGCCTGGGAGACGCCTTACTCGACCCGGGTCGAGTCACTCAGCAACTACCAGCATACCTCGGCGATCGAAGACGATTTGCTGGTCGAGGACCTGGCTTATGAACCCGAGAATCTTACCGACGAAGACCTGGTTCGCATCCGCGACATCGCGCTCAACGAACCGGTTCTGGTCAATCGACTGATTTCCCCGCGGGCGGACGTCACCGGCGTCAATATCACGATCGAGTTGCCTGGTGTCGATCCAATTGTCGAAAACCCGGAAGTGGTTAGCTATGTGCGACAGTTACGCAGCGAGTTCAGGCAAGCGTTTCCCGAAATCGACGTCAAGCTAACCGGCATCATCATGATGAATCAGGCGTTTCCGGAGGCGAGTCAATACGATATGTCCACCCTGTTTCCGCTGATGCTGTTGCTGTTCGTCGTGGTGCTGTTTTTCTGGGTCAGGGGATTTTCCGGAACCATCACCACCTTCTTCATCATCGTATTTTCGATTATCGGCGCCATGGGTATGGCCGGCTGGTTCGGTATAGCGCTGACGCCGCCGTCGTTCTCGGCAATCATGATTATTCCCACGATGGCAATCGCGGACAGCGTGCACGTGCTGATGAATTACCTGCTGATGATGCAAAAGGGCGAGACCCGCAGGGAGGCGATGGTCGACAGTATCCGCATCAATTTCCAGCCGGTGTTCCTGACCAGCGTCACCACCGCGATCGGCTTCCTGAGCATGAATTTTTCCGATGCGCCGCCGTTCCATGATCTCGGCAACATCGTCGCGATGGGCGTCATGATTGCTTTCGTGCTGAGCGTGACCTTCCTGCCGGCGATGATGCTGCTGTTGCCGGGCCGTCAGCGCGTCGGTGAATCGGCCTCGAGCCGTGCGATGCAGCGCTTCGCCGAGTTCGTGATTGCCAGCCGCGCGAAGCTGCTGGTCGGCATGAGCATTGGTTGCCTGATGCTGATTTCCTGCCTGCCGCTAAACGAGCTAAACGACGATTTCGTCAAGTACTTCAGCGAAAAGATCGAGTTCCGGCGCGACGCCGATTTCGCGTCGAAGAACCTGAGCGGGCTTTACCTGGTCGACTACTCGCTCGAGTCCGGGCAGGACGGTGGCGTCAGCGACCCCGGGTTTCTGCAAAACATCGAAGACTTCGCCAACTGGTATCGCCAGCAGCCCGAAGTTGTCCATGTGAACGTCATTTCCGATACCTTCAAGCGGCTCAACAAGAGCATGCATGGCGACGACCAGGCCTGGTATCGCCTGCCCGAAATGCGTGACCTCGCGGCGCAGTACCTGCTGCTGTACGAGATGTCGTTACCTTACGGACTCGATCTGAACAACCAGATCGATATCGACAAGTCGGCGACTCGCATGACGGTAATGCTGCGCAATATGACGACCAAAAGCGTGCTCGCGCTGGAGCAGCGGGCGCAACAATGGCTGCGGGACAATGCGCCGTCGAGCATGCATAACGAGGGGGCCAGCCCCACCATCATGTTCAGCAATATTGGCGAGCGCAATATCAAGAGCATGCTGCTGGGCACGACGGTCGCGTTGATCCTGATCTCCCTGATCCTGGTTTTCGCGCTGCGCTCGATCAAGATCGGGGTGCTGAGCCTGATACCGAACCTGATTCCGGCGGCGCTGGCCTTCGGCGCCTGGGGCATCGCCGTGGGCCAGATCGGGCTGGCGCTGTCAGTGGTGACCGGCATGACGCTCGGCATTGTGGTTGACGATACCGTGCACTTTTTGAGCAAGTACCTGCGTGCACGCCGCGAAAAAGGCCTCGACGCGCAGGACGCGGTGCGCTACGCATTCAGTACCGTGGGCCTCGCGCTGCTGGTAACCTCGATCGTGCTGGTCGCGGGCTTCACCGTGCTGACCTTCTCGGCTTTCGCGCTGAACTCGAACATGGCGTTCATGACCGCGGTGACGATCATTTTCGCGATCGTTGCCGACTTCCTGTTACTACCGCCGCTGTTAATGGCTATCGATGGCAAAGCGACCCGCCGCGAAGCTGACGGTGAGCAACCGACCTCCGCATTCGACGGCAAGGAGCAAACCAGTGTTTAAACTCAAATCCCTTACTTTGCTGCTATGCATCACCGTCCCCGCCGTGGGAATGACGCAAAGCCCCGAACAAAAAGGACTCGAGATTGCGCAGGCAGCCAAGGCTTACGACAAGGGTTTTACCGATTTCACCGCGAACATGGTTATGATCCTGAAAAACAAGTCGGGACAGACATCGACGCGGCTGATCCGCATCCGCACGCTCGAGGTCGAAGGCGATGGCGACAAGAGCCTGTCGATTTTCGACGAGCCCGCCGACGTCAAGGGCACCAAGATGCTGACCTACTCGCACGGCCTCGAACCGGATGACCAGTGGCTTTACCTGCCGGCGTTGAAAAAGGTCAAACGCATCAACTCGCGTAACAAGTCCGGCCCCTTCGTGGGATCGACCTTTGCCTTCGAGGACCTCGGTTCGCAGGAGGTAGAAAAATACACTTACAAATACCTGCGCAACGAGCCCTGCGGCGAGATGGACTGCTACGTGATCGAACGCTACCCGGCCTATAAGTATTCCGGCTATACCCGCCAGATCGCGTGGATCGATACCGAGGGCTACCGGCTGGTCAAGGCGGAATTCTACGATCGCAAGAAGTCGCTGCTGAAGACCCTGACAGCGAGCGATTTCCAGCAGTACCTCGGTCATTACTGGCGCCCGGGCCTGATGGACATGGTTAACCATCAAACCGGCAAAAGCACGCGGCTCGAGTGGAAGGACTACGAGTTCAAGACCGGCCTGACCGATCGTGATTTCCGTTCACAGACGCTGAAGCGCATCAAGTAAAATGCGGCACGCTGTTTCAGGTCTTGGCCTGTTGCTGATCAGTGCCGGCGCGGCCGCCGAGTTCTCCGGTAATATCGCCGCAGAAGCCGCGATCTATAGTGAATCGCCGCAGTTCGAAGACCAGTTCGACGATAACCTCACGTTTTCCTTTCAGCCCAAATGGGATGGGGAATGGAATGACGGCGACGATTTGTGGAGCCTGGAGTTGTTCCTGCGTGCCGACGACAAGGATGCCGGGCGTGAGCACGCCGATATCCGCGAGGCGCTGTGGTTGCACGTCGACGGTGACAACGAATGGCGTATCGGTATCAATACCATGTTCTGGGGGGTTACCGAGTCACGCCACCTGGTCGATGTCATCAACCAGATCGACCGGGTCGAAGGTATCGACGGCGAGGTCAAGCTCGGTCAGCCGATGATCCACCTGAAACGCTACCAGGACTGGGGTGTGCTTGATTTCCTGCTGCTGCCGGGATTCCGCGAGCGTACTTTCCAGGAGAAGGAGGGCCGTCTGCGCACGCCGCTGGTGGTCGACACCGACCAGGCGGAGTACGAGTCGTCGGACGAAGAGCGGCATATCGATTATGCGCTGCGGTTTTCACAAACCTATGGCGATCTCGATCTCGGAATTTCGTGGTTCAAGGGCACCAGTCGCGATCCGGTTCTGTTGCCGGGATTCGATGACAAGGGCAATCCGGTGCTAACGCCTTTTTATGAACAGATGACGCAAGCGGGCGTCGACGCGCAGTTGATCTACGAGGACTGGATCTGGCGCCTCGAATTTATCCGGCGCGAAGCCGAATCGAATGACTATAACGCCTACACAGCAGGATTCGAATACACCTTTTACGGCATCCAGGAGTCAGTCGTCGACCTGGGACTGCTGCTCGAGTACTCGAAGGACAGCCGGCCAGACGACGAAGCCGATATCTTGAACAACGATGTCTTCCTCGGCACCCGCTTCGCTTTCAACGATGCGCAGTCGAGCGAGATACTCGCCGGTTTCTTCATCGACGCCGATAACCAGAGCCGCAGTTTCAGGGTCGAGGGCAATCGGCGCTTTGGCACAAGCTGGAAGGGAACGCTGGAATTGCAAACCTTTTCCGACATCGACCCCGACGATTTGCTCGCCGCGCTCGAAAAAGACGATTTCGTGCTGCTCGAGATGGCCTACTATTTCTAGAGCAGCCCGATTGTCATCCGGGCACTCTATATGCCCCGGGTTCCGAAAATCATCCCGTTAACCCCGAAGATCGGCATCTGTTAAAATGCGCCGGGTGACATCAAGCCAACAGAACACAGAAAAGGGGGAGGGAAAGATGAGTGCCGCTAGTTATTCGCTGGAGCAGTATGTAGCCGATCTGCGAGAGATTGCCGCTGAAACTGTCGACGAGGATGAAATCCTGCGGCGCGTGGGCCCGCTGGCACAGCGTTTCGTAGCCGACCGATCCTGGCTGCAGCCGAAACACTACGAAGCCGATACAGAGCAGGGTTTCGGGGTGCATTTGTTGCACGAGGAGCCCGATCATTCGCTGGCGATACTGGTGTTAAGCTGGTTGCCCGGTCGGGGTACCCCGCCGCATGATCACGGCACCTGGGCGGTGGTCGCCGGGGTCGAGGGCGTGGAGCGCAATGTTCGCTATAACCGGGTCGACGACGGCAGTCGCGACGACTATGCCGAGCTCGAGGTCAAGCACGAATTCGATGCGCATGAAGGCGAGCTGGTGTGCATGAGGACCGGTGGTATTCACAAGGTAACCAACGAAACCGACAACATCACGCTGTCGGTGCACACCTACGGGCGCCACGTCAACTATACCAACCGCTCGCAGTTCGACCTCGATAGCAACCAGCGCAAATCATTCATCGTTCGGGTCGAGTGAAGTGCGATCCCGATTTTTCTGGATGCCCGTCGGTGACTAGGGGATCAGAACCGCGGCGCCGGTGAGTTCGCCATTGCGCAGTGCTGCCAGCGCCTCGTTGGCCTGTTCCAGTGGAAACGCCTCGATCTGGGTCGTTACCGGCACCTTCGGTGCCAGCGCGAGGAAATCGATTGCGTCCTGGCGCGTCAGGTTGGCGACCGAGCGCAGCACGCGCTC
>JAASSH010000352.1 GCA_021767985.1 Gammaproteobacteria bacterium
CCTGCTGCCGATACGTGATTTCTTCGAGCGTTACGGCTGGTCGCTGGCCTGGATACTGCTTGCACTTATCGGGATGTATCGTATTGCCGACATCGTGCTCGGAGTTATTTCAAACGTGTTTTATCAGGATCTCGGCTTCAGTAAATCCGAGATTGCCAGCGTGGTGAAAACCTTTGGGCTATTGATGACGATTGCCGGCGGCTTTGTCGGCGGGATGCTGGCGCTGCGATTCGGCGTAATCAGAATCTTGCTGCTGGGCGCCATACTCGCCGCGGCAACCAATCTACTATTCATGCTGCTCGCCAGTATCGGGTACGACATGTTCTGGCTCTACGTGGTGATTTCGGCCGATAACCTGTCCGCCGGTATTGCCAGCGCCGCGTTCGTCGCCTTCCTTTCGAGCCTGACCAACGTGTCATTCACCGCCATGCAGTACGCGATTTTCAGTTCGTTGATGACCCTGATTCCGAAGTTACTCGGCGGATACTCGGGGTCGATGGTCGACGCCATGGGCTACCCCGCGTTTTTCCTGCTGACGGCTATCCTGGGAGTGCCGGTGCTGTTGCTCATCGTGGTGGCGGCGAAAAAGATCGAGATTCAGGATCGTCGTGGTTCCTGAGTTTTGTTGTATCATGTGCGGGTTCCAGGGATTCGATTAAAAAAACCATGAGTAAATCAGAGCAGCTTTTCGAACAGGCCACCGGGGTGATCCCGGGTGGGGTCAATTCGCCGGTGCGAGCCTTTAACGGGGTCGGCGGAACACCGCTTTTTATCGATCGGGCCGAGGGTGCCTACCTGATCGACGTCGACGGCAATCGTTATATCGACTATGTCGGCTCCTGGGGTCCGATGATAACCGGTCACGCGCACCCCGAAATCATCGCCGAGGTAACCAGGGTGCTGCAAAAAGGCCTTAGTTTCGGCGCGCCCTGCGAGCTCGAGGTCGAACTGGCGCAACGCATTTGCGACACCATGCCGAATATCGACCTGGTGCGCATGACCTGCTCCGGCACCGAGGCGGCGATGAGCGCGATTCGCCTGGCGCGGGGATTTACCGGGCGCGACAAGATCATCAAGTTCGAGGGCTGTTATCACGGCCACGCCGATTCGCTGCTGGTCAAGGCAGGCTCTGGCGCACTGACGTTGGGCGTACCGAGTTCCCCCGGCGTGCCGGCGGCGCTCGCCGACCATACCGTGACGCTGGAGTACAACAACAGTGCCCAGGTGCGCGAAATCATGGCAGAAATCGGTTCCGAGGTCGCCTGTATTGCGGTCGAGCCGGTGGCCGGTAACATGAACTGCGTGCCGCCGGTGGACGGGTTCCTGCAAACCCTGCGTGACTGTTGCGATGAGTCCGGCAGCGTGCTGTTGTTCGACGAGGTCATGACCGGATTTCGAGTCGGGCTAGGGGGCGCGCAGGAGCGTTACGGCATCGTGCCGGACCTGACCTGTCTCGGTAAGGTTATCGGCGGCGGTATGCCGGTCGGCGCCTTCGGCGGGAAACGCGAAATTATGAATCATATCGCGCCGCTTGGCCCGGTTTATCAGGCGGGCACTTTGTCGGGTAATCCGGTGGCAATGGCGGCGGGATTGAAGAACCTGGAAATCATTTCACGCCCGGGATTCTTCGAGGAATTATCCCGGCGTACTACCCAGTTGCTCGAAGGCCTGATCGCCGCGGCGGAAGCCAACGATATTCCGATGCGCGCCAACCAGGTCGGGGCCATGTTCGGCCTGTTTTTTACCGATCAGCCCGAGGTGACCAGCTTCGGCCAGGTCAGTGCCTGCGACGTGGAACGCTTCAAAAAATTCTTCCACGGTATGTTAAAACGCGGCGTTAATCTGGCGCCTTCGGCCTACGAGGCCGGCTTTGTCAGCGCGATGCACGGCGCTGTCGAAATCGAGCAAACCGTGGAGGCCGCGGCGGCCACTTTCGCGGAATTCTAAACGCGTAGAAATTAGTCGGGGAATTAAAAACAGGCTTGCGCCGGAATAACCAGTCCGGACCTGGACCGGTTAAAGGCCGAGCATACCTTTTTTCAGTTTCTTGTCGGCCGGGCGATTTCCGAGCCAGATTTCTAGCAGGGCATTTTTGAAGTCCTCGCCCGGAATCACGCCCAATACCTTGTCGTTGCGGGTGATGCGCACCCCCTGATCCGGAACATAGTCGAAGGCATACTGCTCCCTGGCGACCACGTTGCTATCGAAATACTGGTAGAACTGCTCGATTCTAGGCTGCAGTTGTTGCAGGGTTTCCGCGCTTTGATTTTTTTCGAAACCTTCGCGCCAGGCCGTTATCAGTTTCTCCCGGTCGACTTCCTTGTAAACGAAATCCAGCTGCACTCGCCAGGGCCCGGGGCGCGACAGAATCTCGGCGACATCGCTCGATTTGCTCGGCAGGTAGAGCGAGCCGACATAAACGTCCACCCAGAACTTTTCTCGCAGCCCGGCGCCGTTGAGCGTCAGCGTCTGGCCACTGGGCATCTTGATTTCATCGTCGATGAAAACACCTGAAAGTTCAGCCGCCGCGGTGATAGCGCCCCACAGGCCGAGACAGGTTGCAAGCAGTATTTTTTTCATTGCCGTATTCTCCGGGATACCGACCTCGGGCCAGTTTAAGTCCGCCCGGTGATAATTGAAACCCTGAGGGATTTGCGGCCCGCTACTATCGCGGATTTGACTCGTTGGCGGCTTCCGGCTTGATGTACTGGATAACGCCCAGGCGGATTAGCTCGGCATGCAGGATAACCGCGCGGTCGCTGCATTCCGGGATTTCGAGCAGGCGTTGCTTCAACGCGGTTTCCAGCGGCAGCAGGTAAATCAGCTGGTAGAGAATTTCCGAAAACGACTGGTCCGCCTTCCGGATACGCCCCTCCTGGGCACTGATATGATCGAGTAGCTCGAGCATGTAATGGAACTGCTCGGGTATTTCCAGGGTATTGCTTTCCTCGAGAATCTTGGCCTCTGCAAACGTCAATCCGCCATGCTGGGTTCGCGTAGACATGATTTCGAAACGGTCCAGGCCGAGCACGGTGATGCCCAGCAGTCCATCGGCGCGATGTTCCCAGTCGTTTATCGCGACCCTGGTGCCGATCGAGTAAATATCGGCATCGACGGCAGTTTCTTCGCCATTGTGAATCAGCACGACTCCGAAAACGCTGTTTTCGCGCATGCAGGCGGCAACCATGTCGAGGTAGCGCGGTTCGAAGATCTTTAGCCCCAGCGTGTTGCCCGGCAGCAGCACGGTCTTTAACGGAAATAACGGGATCTCTACCATGCTCAAGTCGCTATTAATTTGCCGGGTGCCCCCAGCGTGGCGATAAGCTGTTTTCGATACCGAGTTGATCGAGTATGCGCGCCACGATGAAATCAACCAGTTCGGCCACCTCGGTTACGCCATGGTAGAACCCCGGGTTGGGCGGCAGTATTACTGCCCCGAGACGCGAAAGCTTGAGCATGTTTTCCAGGTGTATGCTGGAGAACGGTGTTTCCCTGGGTACCAGGATCAGCGTCTTGCGCTCCTTTATGACGACATCGGCGGCACGATGAATCAGGTTGTCGCTGCTGCCGACGGCAATCGAAGCCAGGCTGCCCATGCTGCATGGGCAGACCACCATCGCGTCCGCGAC
>JAASSH010000353.1 GCA_021767985.1 Gammaproteobacteria bacterium
CGGCGCCACCGGCGTGGTCACCGCCTGTTCGAATTGCCGCATGGTAATGGAAGAAGGCGTCGAGACCAATGAAATGGATGTCGAATTGCTCGGCCTGACCGAGATGATCGCCGCGCACCTCGAAGACCGACCTAACTGAGCTTTCACCCGGCTGGCAACCGCAACCAGGCTACTCCGGGCCTGGAGTAATCAGCCTCTCTGTTAATTCTTTCGCTACTGGCCCGGTTTTCCGGGAGTTTTGCTGTCACGCCATGCGTGATAGACGGACGTGACGTCGGCGCGCCAGGCCGGGGAAATGATAGTAATTAGAATGGCTTCGATATTGGTAAGCGTGACGGCCACGGCGGCGACGCGCAGCGGCCAGATAGCCCATTCACTGAAGAGTGCTATCACCGCGACAGCGGTGAGAAACCAGCATGTCTTGGCGGCGCGAGTGTGGTAACTCGGCCAGCGTTTGTACTTCCAGAAACCCGTGGCGGTCGAGACCAGGTAGGTGACGAGCGCGGCAGCGATCCAGGCGAGTTCGGACTGCAGCGTGTCGCCGTACAGCGTCACTACTCCGAATAGCAGGGCGGCATAGAGTGTCGCGTCGGCCCAGCTATCGAGGCGGGCACCCACCACCGTGCGCTGGTTCAGCAGGATGGCCAGCTTGCCGTCGATCCAGTCCGTCATCGCGAGAAAAATGAAGCACCACAGGAAGACCTCGTTGTGCCCCTGCCAGGCGATCGGAACCAGGGCGAACGATCCGACCAGGCGCACGAGACAGATAACATTGGGGATGGTCAGTAGTCTGTTGGAGATTTGTGGCTCGACAACGGTAGCAGGCTCGTCATGCCGGTCGCTGCGCTTCACGCCGCCCACCAGCTTACGAAATACAGGAATACCGGCGCGGTCAGGGTCAGGCTATCGACACGATCGATGACACCGCCCATACCCGGCAACAGCTTGCTGCTGTCCTTGACGCCGGCATCGCGTTTGATGGCCGACATGTTGATGTCTCCGAAGAAGCCCGCGACGGAAATCAGAATGGCCGCCAGCACCGGAGCGACCCAGGGCTGATGTGCATGCGATACTGAGAAAGGCCCCGCTTGCTGGCCCAAAGTCGTAAGCCACGGCGCAATCAGGGGCGCGAGTATGGCGATAACGATCAGGCCGCCGAAGAAGCCCTCCCAGGTCTTGTTGGGGGAGACGACGGGAGAGATGCGGTGGCGTTTGTGAGCCCCGAACAGCCGACCGATAATGGCCTGGAAAATATCGTCGGTCTCGGTAAGGACGACCAGGAAGATGAACCATCCGGCCGGGCCCAGGGGGCCGGAGGAGGTCGCGGGAATGATCGTCAGGAACGCGGCATGCGAAACTCCGTAGCCGAGGAACATGATCCCCCACAGCAGGCTTCCGGCGGATCTCGTATAGTTTTTCGGCTCGTCTTTCATTAGCAGCAGCAAGGCAAAGATAATAAATGAAGCGAGCGGCAGAAATATGACGAACAGTGAAGTCGATCCGGACAGTATCAGCAGGTAATTGATGGCGATGAGACCATAGCCAGCGCGGATCGCGGGCTTGTCCTCGTTGCGGGCGCCATATACCCGGGTAAACTCGAACCAGGCCACGCAGCTGGCGACGGTCAGCAGCAGGCAGATCCCCGGCCGGCCGACCAGCAGGGCGGCACTAACCGCAATGGCGAGCAGCCACCAGGTCCGCAGGCTGGCTAGCCGTTTGCGCCGCAATCCTGCCTCGGCATTTCGCAGCGCGATAAAGCGGGCTATCGATCCGACGATCAGGCAGGAGAAAAGCGCGATCGGGACCCAGTACAGGTTGGGATCAATAGCGTTGATCATTTTATCTCCACTCAGGATTCGTGCCCGGCCGCATCGTGGTTCCTGGTCTCGGTAGCGGGAATCCCGAAGTGGCTAATGGCCCAGCGAACCAGGTGTGGCAGGGCGGCGCAGACCACCATGGCCACGATTAGCGGCAGGTCGATCAATGATCCTGGTCCGCTGCTTGCCAGTTCGCGCAGCGACGGTAGACGGACCCCGACGTAGGCCCAGATGGCGTTGGCGGGCAGCAAACCCAGCGCCGTGGTCCAGCAAAAGGTCCAGCTGCCGACTCGACTCGCGCCGCTAACCGGATTGACGATCGAGTAAGGCACGTGCGCCATCCGCAGCGCAAGCAGGTAGTAAGCTCCTTCCTTTTCGATGTGTTTGTTCATCAGAGCGACGAAATTGGTGTAGCGGCGCTCGATGCTTTCCTGAAACAGGTAACGACTGAGCGAAAAAATTACCATGCCACCCAGGGTGAGCCCGACGGTGACGATGATTAAGGCCTGCCAGAAACCGAATAGCCAGCCGTAAACGATTGCCTTGCCTCCGGTTCCGGGAACCAGCGCCAACCCGGCATAGATACCGAAGCCGATAATGAACGATCGCCATGGATTGGCCGCTATGTAAGCGCGGATGCGGCTCTCCTGTTCGGCCAGAGTTTCCAGCGAGATGTAATGGTTGACATACCAGGCCAGTCCCGACAGTAAAATGGCGGCGATTACCAGAATTAGTAATTTGCGCTTTTTACGTCCGGTTGCCGGGAATCCGCTCATGGTGGCGAGGGCCTGGAGCCGAATCCTGCGATCTCGAGGGCACGTCCCGGACGCGGGAATTTGTGCTTGCTCAGCGGGGCAAACTCGCCGACTTCTTCGTAATAAAGGTAGTGGGTGACGGTGAGCGTTTGCGCGCCGGTTTCGATCAGGTTGAAAGTGTTTTCGTTACGTTCCCTGCCTTTTCCACGGCTGGACGTGGTGGTGCCACACTGCACGATAATGACGCCGCGGTCGCGGTGATGCCCTGGGAAAAAGTCGAGCGAACTCCCGATATACGATCGATGCAGGTGTCCGCCGAGTATCATTTCGACCTTCTGTTCGACGAAGCAGTCAATCGCGCGCCGCGCTCCCGGCATGGAGACATCGAGGACACGGTCGTGCCCGGGTGCAAACTGATGGTGGGCGACGACGATGCGTACCTTGTCTTCGGGTACCCCGGCAAAAATTTCTTCGCTGTGCCTGAGCTGCTGACGATCGAGCCGTCCATTAGAGATGCTGCGCCGCGGCGCGGTGGAATCGAGGCCGACCAGCACGGCGTTACCAACCTCCAGAACCGGATTCAAATCGGGCGAAATGATTTCGCAGTAGAGTTCGTGCGGTTTGAAAAGGCGTTCGAAGATGCGCCACAGCGCCACGTCATGGTTTCCCGGAATAATGAGCATGGGGTAATCCGACAGCCTGTCGAAGTATGCTCTGGCCTGCTCGAATTGATCGCGTTTGGCGCGCTGTGTCAGGTCGCCACTGACGACGATTGCATCGGGCGCGAGCGCGGCAATAGACTGCAACAGCGCCTCGCCGACCGCGGGTACGAATGGCGGCCCGAAATGAAGATCAGAGATGTGAAGTATTTTAGCCGACATGAGGTCAACGCATCATATAGCCGCCGTTTCCCGATTATTCTGATTCAGATCAATGAACTGGATCAGGGCGATTGTTGGTCAGAACTACTGTCTACCTGGATATGCGACCCGGGACAAGCTGCGGCTGTGCTGGTCACTTGCCTGATTCGATCTAGATCGGAAG
>JAASSH010000354.1 GCA_021767985.1 Gammaproteobacteria bacterium
CGGCATCCCAGGATAAATCGCTGCTCGGACAGCAGCAGTCGCAGGTAAATCTCCTTAAGACACAGCAGGATCCGGTTGCCGATGCTGCCTATTCGCTGATGGTCGCCGAGATCGCGCTCAACCAGGGCGACACCGCGCTTGCGGTGAAGCACTACCTGGAGGTCGCACGCTCGCAGGATAACCCCGAGATTGCCGAACGCGCGGTACGCGTCGCCGTTTACGGGCAGAACCTGGAGGCGGCGGTGGAAGCCGCGCAACGCTGGATCGAGCTGGATCCCAACAGGGTCGAGGCGCGCCAGGTGATCGCTGCAATTTACGTGCGCCAGGACAAAATTCAGGAGGCATTCACCTATCTCGACGGGATGATTCGCACCAGCGAGCTCGATGACGCCGAGCTGTTCCCGCCGCTGTTGGGCATCCTGGCCCGCGAGAAGAATGCCAATACCGTGCTTGCGGTTTCCCAGCGCATTGCCTACGAGTACCCGGAGCGGGCTTACGCCCAGTATCTGCACGGTATGCTGGCTGCGCAAAACGGCCGCTCGGAAGAAGCACTCCGATTTCTGGATCGTTCGCTGGCTATCGTCGAAATCGAAGGTGTGCACTCGGCGCGCGCCAAGCTGCTGCTCAGGCTGGGCCGCCCGGACGAGGCCGTTGTCAGTCTGCGCAAGGCTGTGGAGAGCAGTCCCGACGATCAAAACCTGCGCCTGACCTATGCGCGATTGCTGGTCGACGTCAAGCAGTATGAGGCTGCCAGGGTGGAGTTCGAAAAACTGCACAAGGCCTCCCCGGACGATGCCGAATTACTCTACACCTTAGGCCTGCTGTCGCTGGAATCGCAGCGCCTGGACGATGCCGAAAAATACATGATGATGCTGGTTCGGCTCAATCAGCGTGAGGGTGAGGCACAGTATTACCTTGGCCGTATCAATGAAAACCGCAAGCTGTACGAGGCCGCAATCGAGTGGTATAGCAAGGTTTTCGTTGGCGATTACAAGTTCGACGCGCGTCTGCGAATCGCGGATATGCTGGGTCGTCTGGAGCGCATAGACGAAGCCGTAGCGCACCTGGACGAGATGCTCAAGGGTAGTCAATCGGACGGCTCCCTGGTGCGCATCTACATCGCCAAGGGCGAGCTGCTGCGCGGTGCGCGGCGCTATCCGCAGGCGATGGAGGTATTCAACACCGCGCTCGAAATAGTTCCCGGTAACGGCGATCTGTTGTATGCGCGCGCACTGGTGGCTGAAAAGCTCGGCCGTATCGATATACTCGAAGCGGATATTCGAGCGATTCTCAAGACCGAGCCGGACAACGCTCACGCCCTCAATGCGCTCGGGTTTACCCTGGCCGACCAGACCGATCGCTACGACGAAGCCTATGGTTATATCAAGCGCGCGATCGAGATAATGCCGGATGACGCCGCGATCATCGACAGCTGGGGTTGGGTGCATTACCGCCTCGGTGATTACGAAAAGGCGATCAGCCTGTTGCGCAAGGCGCTCTCGCGTTTCGAGGACGCCGAGATAGCGGCGCATTTGGGCGAAGTGCTATGGGTGAGCGGCGAGCAGCAGGAAGCGCGCGAAATCTGGCAAAGGGCACTCAAGAAATCGCCCGACGATCCCAAGCTGCAGAGCGTGATGCAGCGTTTTATCCCCTGAACAACCGTCTCCGCTTGCTTCGAGTTCTTGCCCTTGCTGCCTTCCTGCTGGCAAGCGCTGGCTGCAGCCAGCTCGGCGGCCTGAGCAACGACGAGCAGGTGCAGCGGCTTTGGGCCAGCCGGCAGCAGACGGTGGGCGCGCTCGACAGCTGGGACATTCACGCACGCGCGGCGCTCAAGCTGGAAGGGGAGGCTTACAATATCGGCCTTAGCTGGAAGCGTGCCGCGGAACAATTCACGATATTGCTGGAAGCGCCCTTCGGCCAGGGCGTGTTTCGTATCGAGGGGGATGCCGGTGAATCTTATCGCTTGCGCCTGCCGGACGGTCAGGTTTACACCAACAGCACCGCGGAAGCCTTGCTCGAGGACGTAATTGGCTGGTCGTTACCGATAAGCGGTCTCGAATACTGGATCCGGGGTTTGCCGCAGCCAGGCAGCGACTACAGCCATAACCTTGATCGGGGCGGTCGTGCAAGATCGATCCGGCAGGATCGCTGGGCGATCGATTATGTTGGTTATTTTGCGGGCCCGCCTGAGCCCGAGCTACCCCGCAGAATAAATCTGAGCCGCGACGAGTTAAGCCTGAAGCTCGTGATCGAGCGCTGGCAGCAATCGGAGCTCGATCAGACCCCGTCAGATCTGTTTCCCGAGTTCAACTGAGATGGCAGAGTTGCTGCGCCTGCCCGCCCCGGCAAAACTCAATTTGATGCTGCATATCACGGGGCGTCGTGACGATGGCTACCATCTGCTGGAAACCGTGTTTCAGTTTATCGACCTGTGCGACTGGCTCGAATTCGAGGCTACCGATGACGGAAAGATTGCTCGCCGGCAGACTAACTCCCCGGTCGCGGCAACGGATGACATTTTGCTCAGAACTGCGAGATTACTGCAGTCGCGCCACGACGTCGGTCGGGGTGTCAATATTGGCATCGAGAAGCAGATTCCAGTCGGCGGCGGGCTCGGGGGCGGCAGCTCGGATGCGGCGACCTGTCTGCTGGCGCTGAATCAACTCTGGGAGTTGGGACTTGGGCTCGATCAATTGGCCAGCATCGGCCTCGAACTGGGCGCAGACGTGCCCGTTTTCGTGGGCGGCAAAGCGGCCTGGGCGAGCGGTATCGGTGAGCAGCTGCAGCCAGTTGAGCTGGAACTGCCGATTTACCTGGTAATCGACCCTGGAATCGAGGTTTCCACGGCTCAAATTTTTGCGGCGCAAGAATTGACACGCAACTGCGATCCCCTCACAATACGCGCCTTTCTGCGCGGCTCGGGCAGTAACGTGTGCGAGCCGGTGGTGCGAAATCTGTACCCGCAGGTGGGTGCTGCGATGGACTGGCTGAGCCAATATGGCGATGCAAAAATGAGCGGCACCGGCGCCTGCGTGTTTGCCGCCTTCGATAGCCTTGAGCGGGCAGAAGAGGTAAAATCGCGGGTTCCGGAAAACTGGACCGCATTCGTTGCCCGGGCAATGAATCGAAATCCGGTACACCAGCAACTGGGATTGCTGGACTGAATAGAATTATTGGGCCGTCGCCAAGTGGTAAGGCACCAGGTTAAGATCCTGGCATTCGTTGGTTCGAATCCAGCCGGCCCAGCCAAATTTATCGGACGTAAGCCGAGGTGATGCAGAACGCACGACCCGGCTGGATGAGAACCCAGGTTCGACAAAATCGCCGGGAGCGATTTTGGACGTCCGGAGGACGGCCCGCAGGGCGAAATACAGGATGTATTTCGCAATCCAGCCGGCCCAGCCATATATAGGGCGTTTGCCGGGATGGTACAGAGCGTACTGTCCGGCGAATAGCCCGGAAGTTTCAGCAGACGAGAGAGCTCGATGGTCGGCAGTGTAGCCTCGAATGATTTGATGGTTTTCACCGGGAATGCTCACCCTGAGTTGGCTCGCACGATAGTCCGGCACCTGGATATTCCTCTTGGTATCGCGTCGGTGGGCACTTTCAGCGACG
>JAASSH010000063.1 GCA_021767985.1 Gammaproteobacteria bacterium
ACCCTGCGTTCGCCGCCAACATAAATGATCGCCAGCGTGTCGCCGGGGTAAATCAGGTGTGGATTTTCGACCTGGGGATTCTTGAACCAGATTTCCGGCCAGTACCAGGGATCTCGCAGAAACACCGTCGAGATATCCCATAGTGTATCGCCTTCTTGTACAATATAGGTTTCAGGGTACTCCGCTTCATATACGATAGATTCGACAGGTTCGGGTTCAGGCTGAGGCTCGGGCTCAGGTATCTGGGCCTGGACCACGATTTCTTCCGGAGCCTTTTCCTCCTCGTACACGACGGCGTAGGGTGGAGGGGGTTCGGCACAGGAAGCTATCAGCAACATTCCTGAAAGCAGAATCAATCCTTTTAGCAGCTGACTATTGTTGTTGGCAGGCATAAAAACCCCTGAAAATGCGGAACTATTGGACGGATTGTAGCCTAATATTTACCGACTACAAGCTATTTAATGACGAAGATACTAGTATAATCATCGACTTGGGATAACTAGTTATAAAATTTCTTGAAGTATTTAACTATGGCTCTATTAAATATTTTGCATTTCCCCGATCCGCGCCTCAGAACCGTTGCCAAACCGGTAACGGAATTCGACGCGGAGCTCAGGAAACTGGTCAGCGATATGTTCGAAACCATGTACGAAGCACCCGGAATAGGGCTTGCCGCGACCCAGGTCGATCGCCATATCCGCTTACTGGTGCTGGACGTCTCGGAAGGCCGAAATCGACCGCGCTGCCTGATCAATCCTGAAATAATCGAGGCCGATGGTGAAGAGGAAATGGATGAGGGTTGCCTGTCGGTACCTGGATACTACGAAAAAGTGCGGCGCGCCGAGCATATTCGCGTGCGCGCGCAGGATGAAAACGGGCAAACTTCGGAGTTCGAGGCAGAAGGGCTGGAAGCCGTGTGTATTCAGCATGAAATGGATCATCTCGAGGGCAAGCTGTTCGTCGACTACCTGTCCAGCCTGAAGCGTAACCGGATTCGCAGCAAGCTGGTTAAATTGCAGAAACAAAAGGCGGGATAGCTTCCCACGGGCCATGCTTAGAGTTATTTACGCGGGAACTCCGGAATTTGCCGTTCCGGCGCTGCAGGCGCTGTTGCAAAGCGAGCATCGAGTGGTAGCGGTTTACACCCAGCCGGATCGACCCGCCGGGCGCGGACGTAAGCTGCAGGCGAGCCCGGTCAAGGCCCACGCGCTCGAGCATGGCATCGAGGTTTACCAGCCAGAGAATTTCGATTCTGCACCGGATATCGATGCCCTGGTTGCATTACAGGCAGATCTAATGGTCGTCGCGGCCTACGGTCTGCTGCTGCCGCCCGCCGTGCTCGATGCGCCGCGGCTCGGGTGTGTCAACATCCACGCCTCGTTGCTACCGCGCTGGCGCGGTGCATCGCCGATTCAGCAGGCGATTCTGGCCGGCGACCGCGACAGCGGCGTCACCTTGATGAAGATGGTGCGGGGGCTGGATAGCGGCGATATGATTGCTCGCCGCAGTATAGTAATCGAGCCGCACTGGAATGCCGGCGATTTACACGACAAACTGGCGCCGCTAGGTGCCGAACTGCTAATGGAAACCATGGCCGATATCGAAACCGCGCTGCAGCGCGCGCAAGCGCAGGACGAGAGCCAGGTGACCTATGCGCCGCGCCTGGTCAAACAGCAGGCCGAGGTTGACTGGGATAAATCGCAGGACCTGCTGTTACGTGAAATCCGTGCCTTCAATCCGTGGCCGGTTAGCCATACTACGCTCGAAGGGCAGAACCTGCGCCTGTGGCGGGCGCAGGCCGGCAGGCTCGACGCCGCCGGACTGCCTGGCGAAGTGGTGGCGCACGACAGCGACGGGGTCTACGTGCGCTGTGGCGACGGTATCGTGCAGGTCACCGAGTTGCAGTTTGCCGGGCGCAATCGATGCGATGCGGCACAGGCGCTGAATGCCCGAAACCTGAGTGGCTGCCGGCTCGGTAAATCATGAACAAGAATGCCAATCCTCGGTGGATAGCGCTGCAGGTGATGCTGCGGGTGGTGGAGGGCGGCCGCTCGCTGGACGATATTTTCAACAGCGGCTGGTTTCAGTCATTGACGGCCGAGGCGCGAGATCTGGCGCTGAGCCGGGAGCTTGCCTATGGCCTGTGTCGCTGGTACTTCGTGCTGACGCCGCTGCTCGACAGCCGCCTGCAGAAGCCGTTGCGCGCCCGCGATCAGGATGTCGAAATCATATTGCTGCTGGGGCTCTACCAGCTGCTGGTATTGAAAACCGGGGCCCACGCCGCGGTCAATGAAACCGTTAATCTCGCCAAGATTCAGCAAAAGCCCTGGGCGCGGGGATTGATAAACGCGGTGTTACGAACGGTGGTCCGGGAGCAGGTCGAACTCGAGGACAACGCCAGGGCGCAGGCTTATCCTGACTGGATCCTGGGTCGGATCGGCCGCGACTGGCGCGAGCAGGCCGAGACATTACTGCTGCACGGCAACGATCGTCCGCCGCTGACGCTGCGCGTCGATACCCGGCGGTGCGGAGTCGACGAGATCATTGCGCGACTGGAGGCAGAGGGGATCGAGGCCGTCAGGCATGACATCATAGAGAGCGCTATCGAGTTGCCGGTCCCGTGCGACGTCGGCCTGTTACCGGGTTTTGCCGAAGGCATGCTAAGCGTACAGGACGCCGCCGCGCAGATCGTCGCGGGACTGCTGGCCTGCAAACCCGGTTCGCGCGTGCTCGACGCCTGTGCGGCGCCCGGTGGCAAGGCGATGCACCTGCTGCAGCAGTATGACGAGATTGAACTCGATTTGCTCGATACCAGCGAAGCCAGGCTCGAACGGGTGCGGCAAAACCTGGCGCGTATCGATAAAATGGCAAACATCGTGGTGGGCGATGCGAGCAAACCGGAAGACTGGTTTTCAGGCGAGCGCTATGACTATATATTGGCGGACGTCCCCTGTTCAGCCAGCGGCGTCATACGGCGCCACCCGGATATCAAACTTTTGCGTCGCGAAAGCGATATAATGCCGCTGCTCGCGTTGCAGCGTAAGATCCTGGATGCATTGTGGCGCCTGCTGAAACCGGGAGGGGAAATGCTCTACTGCACCTGTTCTATCTTCAAGCAAGAGAATGAAGTCCAGATTGCAAAATTCCTGCAGCGTCACCCGGACTGCGTCGAGGTGGAAATTGCCGATGCGGCCTGGGGCGAGGCGCGACCGCAGGGACGCCAGATTCTGACCGGCAGTCATAACATGGATGGCTTTTATTACGCGCTGTTGTCGAAACCGGGGGCGTCTTGAGCGTTTACCTTGCATCCCGGCGCCACGCCCTGATTACCGCCGCGCTGCTGCTCGGCAGCCTGTGGTCGATGCCGTTGCAGGCGCAGGACGAGGATCCGTTCGTGATCGATCGTGCCGATTTCAACCTCGACGAGAGCCTGCTGCGGCTCAACCTGCTAATCGATAGTCAGATACCGAGCTACATCCTGATCGCAATCGAGCAGGGTTTTGCCGTGCCGCTGATGTTCGAAGTGGAGATTCGCTCCGAGAAAAAATACTGGTTCGACGAAAAAGTGGTGTCGCTGAAGCAACAATACCTGTTGCATCACCAGCCGATGCTGGATTCGTTCGTGGTGCTCGACGTCAACACCTCGGAACGACACTACTTCGACACGCGCAAAGCTGCGGTGCAATTTATCGAAGTGGTTTACAATTACCCTATGCTTGACATTAACAATCTGGTTCCGGGCAAGGATTACTACGCTCGGGTGCGCTTTGGCATCGATACCGAGGAACTGCCGCTGCCGTTAAAGTCGAGCTCGCTGTGGGATAATGACTGGGATCTGACGAGCGACTGGTACGAGTGGGAGGTTACCCGTCCAGAATCATGAATAGTACGTTTCGCAATACCGCTTCCATTCTGGCACTGGTCGTGTTGCTGATGGTGTCGCTGTATACGATCGGCGATGCAACCTCGAACTCGGCGACCTTCGGCAAGTACTATAACTGGCTGGTGTTTTTCAACGCCCTGGGGCTGGTCGTGCTGCTGGGCCTGATTGCCTACAACGTCTACCGTCTGATCGTGCAGTATCGGCTGAAGGCCATCGGTTCGCAACTGACGGCGCGCATGATCGGGGTATTCGTGCTGTTGACCATTATTCCGGTCAGCGTGGTCTATTACTTCTCGTTGAGTTTTCTGCATCGAGGCATCGACAGCTGGTTTGACGTCGGCATCGAGACCGCGCTCGAAGACTCGCTGCAGCTTGGCCGCGGGGCCATCGATCTGCGCAAACGCGATGCGCTGAAAAAGACCCGCGCGATCGCCAACGAGATCTCGGAAATCGACGATGAAATCCTGATCGTTTACCTCGACGACGTGAGGGAACAGTCCGTTGCCAACGAATTAACGCTGTACGATCACACCAACGCCATTATTGCTTCCAGCAGCCTCGATTCGACCGAGCTGCCCGAGACGCTGCCCCTTACCGATATCGGCGATCTCGACGTGGATAGCCCCTATTTAAAGCTGGTCGAAGACCCGGTCTACGGACTGGCGATGCAAATTGTCGTGCTGGTGCCGAGCCTGGACGCGACCGAACCCGCTAAAACACTGCAGGCACAATATCCGTTTACGGATCGCATCAACGAGTTGACGGTCGGGGTACAGAATGCCTACGACCGCTACAAGGAACTTGCGGTATTGCGTGATCCGTTGAAGACCAGCTTTACGCTGGCATTGTCGATCATCTGGCTGTTGAGCGTATTGTCGGCAATCTGGCTCGCCTTCGTCGCCGCGCGCAAGCTGGTGGCGCCGATCAACGACCTGGTCGAGGGCACCAAGGCGGTTGCCGCCGGCGATTACGAAAGACAGTTGACGCTGTCCGGTAGCGACGAGCTCGGGTTCCTGCTGCGCTCCTTCAATACCATGACCCGCAAGATTTCCCGCAGCCGCGCGATCGCGGAGCAAAGCCAGCGCATGGAGGCCCTGCAAAAGAATTACCTCGAATCGGTCATGGAACATATTACCTCCGGCGTGCTGACGATCGACGAGACCGGCTTTATCAAGAGCGGAAACCCGGCGGCCTGCCTGATTTTCGATGTCGACAGTAACTTCTTCTCCGAACTTTACATTTCCGATGTCCTGCGCCAGTACCCGACGCTGGCCCCGTTCTTCGATGTGGTCAAGGCGCAGCTCGATCAGGACGAAGAATGGCAGGAGGAAATCGTCATGTTCGTTCAGGGCGGTAAGAAAATTCTGCGGGTGCGCGGCACCACGCTGTTGTCGCAAACCGACGATCGCCAGGAGCAGGTCATCGTGGTCGACGATGTTACCGAGCTGATACAGGCGCAAAAAGAATCGGCCTGGAGCGAAATGGCGCGCCGCCTCGCGCACGAGATCAAGAATCCGCTGACGCCGATACAGCTATCGGCGGAGCGGCTACAGCGCAAGCTCAGCGGTGAAGTCAGCCCGGAAAAACAATCGCTGCTGGACCGCTACACGCACACCATCGTGCAGCAGGTGGAAGCGATGAAGTCAATGGTCAACGCGTTTACCGATTACGCTCGCTCGCCAACGCAAAAACCGCAGCTAATCGATATCAACGCGATGCTCGAAGAAATAGCCGTGCTTTACCATGAAGATAACGACAGGGTAGTTATCGACCTGAAGCTGGATCCGTCGGTACCCGAAATCGAGGCCGATGACGTGCGCTTACGCCAACTTGTTCATAACCTGATCAAAAACAGCCTCGAAACGCTCGAGGGCGAAGGCTGGATTCGCTTGATTACCGAGGTGGTGGAGACCTCCGGGCGTCACTGGCTCGAGTTTACGGTGGAAGACAGCGGTCATGGCATCGCGGACGAGGTCGCACATAGCCTGTTCGACCCCTACGTCACCACCAAGACTTCCGGCAGCGGCCTCGGGCTTGCTATCGTGCAAAAAATCGTGGATGAGCACGGCGGCTCGGTGCGGGTCGGTAAGGCGGTCGATGGCGGGGCAAGGTTTACCGTGCGGTTGCCGTTATCGATCGCCGCTAACGAAGCCGAGATCGAAGAGGTCGAACCGGTTAAAACCAGGATGATGCCATGAACGCTCGAATTCTCGTGGTCGACGACGAACCCGATATTCGTGTCCTGCTGAAGGATATTCTCGAGGACGAGGGTTATGTTGTCGACGTTGCCGAACATGCCAGGGCAGCCAACGAAATCCGTCGCGTTGCCGACCCGGACCTGGTGTTGCTCGATATCTGGATGCCCGACGTCGATGGGGTGACCCTGCTCAAGCAATGGAAATCGTCGGGTAACGATCATTGCCCGGTAGTCATGATGTCGGGCCACGGTACGGTGGAAACCGCGGTCGAGGCTACGCGTTACGGCGCGATAGATTTCGTCGAGAAGCCGCTATCGATGGCCAAACTGCTAAGCACCGTTAAATCCGCCCTTTCCAGTGCGGAGGAAACGCGCCAGGACGAACGCGCCCGGCGCGAAGAACCCGTTGGCAATAGCCGAATCGTGCAGGCTTTGAAGCAGCGCATGCTGGACCTGCGCGAGTCGAACCAGACGGTGTTCTTTACCGGTCACTCTGGCAGTGGCCGCCGCATCTGGGCTGAATTTCTGTGCGAGACCCGGGGCGGTATGGACGTTTTCGATAATCAGCAGCCCATCCGCAGCCTGATTCCGTTGAAACGCAATCTCTATATCGAGGAAGTTTGCGAGCTGGAGCCGCAGCAACAGTCAGCGCTCTACGACGCCATACTGGTGACTAACCGCGATTCGAATTTCCGCTTTATTGTTTCCAGCAACAGTAGCCACGATGAGTTGATGGCCAATGACCAGGTCGACCCGCGACTGGCCAGGATGTGGCTGGATGCCATCGTTATTCCGTCGCTTGACGAGCATATTGAAGACATCCCCGAACTGCTCGAGTACTACGTGAACTGGTACAGCGACCACGAGCAACTGCCTTACCGGCATTTTAATGTCGCCGCACAGAACCTTTTGCGTAACCATCGCTGGAGCGGCGATATTAGCGAACTCAAGCAGTTTATCAGGGCCATATTGAGCAACAGCGATGCCGAGGTTATCGAGCTCGACGAAATCGAACAGACTTTGCATGCCCTCGGCGCCGAGCCTGAAACCGATGCGGCGAACCGAATACAGATTACGATCGATATGGATATGGATCTCAGAGAAGCGAGAGAAGCCTTCGAGCGGGAGTACCTGTCCCGCCACCTGGAGCTCAGCGGTCACAATATGGCGGAACTCGCGCGTCGGGTCGGTCAGGAACGCACGCACCTTTATCGAAAGTTGAAATCACTCGGATTGCAAACCAAAAAACAATAACAAGTCATGAACATTATTATCTTAGGCGCCGGGCAGGTTGGCTCGACGGTGGCAACAGAGCTCGCCAAGGAAGAGAGCAACGAGATCACCGTCATCGACACCAACCAGCAGATTCTATCTGAACTGCAGGATCGGCTCGATCTGCGCACCATATGCGGCAACGGGTCCTACCCGGGCCTGCTGGAGGACGCCGGTGCCGACGATGCCGACATGCTGATCGCTTTGACCAATAGCGACGAGATCAACATGATCGCCTGCCAGATCGCGTCGTCGATTTTTCATACTCCGACCAAGATCGCGCGTATTCGCTCTCCCGAGTACCTGCGCAGGCCAGGACTGTTTGCCGAGGATTCGATTCCGGTCGACGTTATGATCAGCCCCGAGTCACTGGTAACCGAGTATATTTACCACCTGATAGAACACCCGAGTGCGATGCAGGTACTCGATTTTGCCAACGGCAGGGTGCAGCTGGTGGCGGTCAAGGCTTACGACGACGGGTTAATGGTGGGGCGCGAGCTCAGGACCATGAGCGAAGTAGTGCCCAAAGTGGATATGCGGGTCGCCGCTGTTTTTCGCGAAGGGCAGTCGATTCAGCCGTCCGCCGAATGCGTGATCGAGCCCGGGGACGAGGTTTTCTTCCTCGCCGCGCGCGAGCATATACCGACGGTAATATCCGAATGGCGCAAGCTCGAAAAGCCGAACAAGCGCATTATGCTCGCCGGCGGAGGCAATATCGGCGGCCAGCTGGCGTCGATGATGGAAAAGGATTACCAGGTCAAGGTCATCGAGAGGTTTCCGGCACGGGCCAACGAATTGTCGACGAGGCTCGATTCCGCTATCGTCCTGCTCGGCGACGCCGCCAATCCCGATTTGTTGCTGGAAGAGAATATCGAATCCATGGACGTGTTCTGCGCGCTCACCAACGATGATGAAGCCAATATACTGTCCTCGATGCTGGCCAAGCGTATGGGTGCGAAGAAGGTTATGTCGTTGATAAACCGCCCGGCCTATGTAGACCTGGTAGAAAGCGGTCTGATCGATATCGCGATATCTCCGCACCAGGTCACCATTGGCGCGTTGCTGGCGCATATCCGGCGCGGGGACGTGGTCGCGGTGCATGC
>JAASSH010000355.1 GCA_021767985.1 Gammaproteobacteria bacterium
CATGCGGACAGGGCCAAGTATCCGCTGCTGTTGTCCAATGGCAATCCGGTAAATAAGGGAGTAGACGGCTCCAGTCACTGGATTAGCTGGGAAGACCCGTTTCCCAAGCCAGCCTACCTGTTCGCGCTGGTTGCAGGAGACCTGGCCTGTATCGAAAGCAATTTCGTTACCCGCTCGGGCCGGGACGTGAGACTGCAGATTTTTACCGAGCATCATAACCGCGACAAATGCGATCATGCGCTGCATTCGCTACAGCAAGCGATGCGCTGGGACGAGGAAGTCTACGGCCTCGAATACGACCTCGACCTGTACATGGTGGTTGCCGTCGACGACTTTAATATGGGCGCGATGGAAAACAAGGGTTTGAACGTCTTCAATACCAAGTACGTGCTGGCCAACCCGCAGACTGCTACCGACGACGATTACCTCGGCATCGAGGGCGTTATCGCGCACGAGTATTTCCACAACTGGACCGGCAACCGGGTCACCTGCCGCGACTGGTTCCAGCTGAGCCTGAAGGAAGGGCTCACGGTATTTCGCGACCAGGAATTCAGCGCGGACATGTTTTCGCGCGCGATTCAGCGTATCGGTGACGTACGCATACTGCGCAATCATCAATTCAGCGAGGATGCCGGGCCCATGGCACACCCGGTGCGGCCGGCTTCGTACCAGGAAATCAATAACTTCTATACCGCGACCGTCTACAACAAGGGCGCCGAGGTGGTGCGCATGATGCACTGCCTGCTGGGCGCGGACAATTTTCGCAAGGGCATGGATTTATACTTCGAACGCCATGACGGCCAGGCCGTCACTACCGATGATTTCCGGTCGGCGATGCAGGACGCGTCGGGTATCAACCTCGATCGCTTCCAACGCTGGTACGAACAGTCCGGTACCCCGCGCATCGATATCAAGCGCGAATACGATGCGGCAAGCAAGGAGTTGACCCTCAAGGTTACCCAGCACGCCGGCACGACCCGCGGTGAGAACAATCGTCCGTTCCACATGCCGATGCGTCTCGCCCTGTTCGACCAGGACGGACAGGCGCTGGCGCTGGATGACGCCGGCAAGCTCGAGCAGGTAATCGATATCGAGGCGCATGAGACCCTGCTGAATTATCCACAGATGCCGGCGCGGGTCATGATTTCGGCCTTCCGCGGCTTTTCCGCACCGGTAATCCTGAGCACCGACCTGGGTGATGACGAGCTGGCGAAACTGATGGTTTGCGATAGCGACGCCTTCAACCGCTGGGAGGCGGGTCAGCAATTGGCCTGCCGCGTCATGCTGGCGATGCTCGAACGGGAGGAGGGCGACTGGGGATCGATCCGGTTGCCGCTGATCGAGGCGTTTCATGACCTGTTGTCGAATCCACGCCCGGACCGGGCGCTGGTGGCCGAGATGATGGTGTTACCCGGTGAGAAGTACCTCGCGGAGATGCTGGAACAGGCGGATGTGCATGCGGTGCGCGCGGTGCGGGAGAATCTCAAGCTTGCGCTGGCGGATCATACCGAGAACCTGCTGCAGCGGCATTACCGTGACAACCTCGACGCAGGGGAGTACCGGCCCGAGCCCGAAGCGATTGCGCGCCGCCGGTTAAAGAATGTCTGCCTGGCATACCTGTTGCACCTGGAAAAACCCGAGTACCTCGATTTTTGCCGCGCACAGTTCGAAGGCGCCAATAACATGACCGATCAGATCGCCTGTCTGCAGGCGATCGTGCACTACCGTGACGATCTGCGCGACCAGATCGTGTCGAGCTTTTTCGAGCAGTGGCAGGATACCGCGCTGGTAGTCGATAAATGGTTTAGCGCGCTGGGCTCGAGCAGCGTCGAAAACGCGCTGGACGAGATCATTCCGCTGTTCGAGCATCCCGCTTACAGTTTGCACAACCCGAACCGGGCACGCTCGCTGTTGGGCGCCCTGATGGCCAATTCGAGCGCTTTTCATCAATCGGACGGCGCCGGTTACGTGTTTGCCGCGGAAAAGATTCTGCAGCTCGATGCCATCAATCCGCAGGTTGCCGCGCGCCTTGCCAACCCGTTCGTCCACTGGCGTAAACTGGTGCCCGAACTGGGACAGCAAATGAAGTCGCAGGTGGAAAGCATGCTGGCCAGCGGCGCTATGTCCAACGATTTGAACGAGTTGCTGACCACCAGCCTCAAAGATTAGGTCGGCGATGTCGGGGAATCTTGATCTGGTCCTGCCCGGCCTGTTCGATTTGCCGCTGTCGGAGCTGGCGCCCGAACTGTTGGCCGAGCAGCTGCCCGCTCTGAACCGGGTACTGCGGCAGGCGAATACGACGCCCAACCAGGCCTTTACCATCGATGCCGTGCTGCAGCAGGTGCTCGATTTACCGACACCCCGGACATCGCCCGCGCCCGGCCTGCCGCTGGCGCAGGCCTGCGCTGATGCCGATAGCGAAAAAGCGAGCCGCTTGCTGCTGTTCCAGGCGGTCCATTTGCAACCCGATTTACACAGCGCAGTCATCGTGCCGATCCAGAATAACCCGGATAATCTCGATGAGATAAATATAATAATCAATGATTTAGGAGATTTATTTAAAGTAGATTTTGATGTGGCTGTCGTAGCTGATGGCCTGTTTTTAATGACCCTGAACGAGCTCGAGGCGCCGACACACTACCCGCATATCCTGTCGGTACTCGGCAAGTCGGCCAATCCCTACATCGAACAGTCGCGTGACAACCTGCGCTGGTACAAACTGCTCAACGAAATCCAGATGTTCATGCATCAGCACCCGGTCAACCAGGAGCGCGGTCGTGATGGACGCCTGCCCGTAAACAGCCTGTGGTTCTGGGGCGGGGGAGGCTTGCCACAGCGGTATGCCGCCAACCTTGCCTGGTACTGCGACGATCCGACCCTGAATCGGTTCGCCGCAAGCCTGGGTCTGACGACCCTGGGTCTCGGGGAGCTGGCTGATCTGGATGCGAGCTCCGATGCTGTCTGTATCGATCTGCGCCTGCTCGAATTGCTCAAGACCGGGGTTGCCACCGAGCTGGACCAGCTTTTGCTCGATATCGAAGCGGGCCTGCTAACACAGCTGTTGAGCATCGTCGATAAGAAACACAAGCGCCTGCGGCTGCGCGCCGGATTCGAATTTGATTTCGATCTGACCCCGGCAGCGGGGCTCAAATTCTGGCGACGGCCGCGTAACCTCATGACCTGGGATCAGCAGTTGCAATAGCGCTGAGCGAAGATACTTATAAACGCTATACTGTGCGAGAATAGTCCAAACTATCCGAGTCAAGCCGATGTCAGCCATCAAACAGTTACCCAATTTTGCGACCGTCGAAGATGTCGTAAACGAATTGAAACCGGGTTATCCGGTGTATTGCCTGCGCCCGGCAGAACTGAAGCGCCAGGCTAGTTACTTTCTCGACAGTTTCCCGGGACGCGTCATGTACGCGGTCAAATGCAATCCGCATCTGACCGTGCTGCAGGCGCTGTACGAGGCAGGAATCCGCCACTTCGACACCGCTTCGCTGGCGGAGATTGCGCTGGTGCGAGAGCACTTGCCGCAGGCCGACTGCTACTTCATGCACCCGGTGAAACCGCGTGCGTCGATCATGACCGCGCACAAGGTTTACGGG
>JAASSH010000064.1 GCA_021767985.1 Gammaproteobacteria bacterium
CGACGCAGGCGGCACCGGTCACATCAGTTTCAAACTCGATTCGCGACAGATCGAACGTTTACCGAAACCGAGCCCGCGCTTCGAGATCTATATCTATGCCGCGCGTTTCGAGGGCATACATCTGCGCGGCGGACTCGTTGCCCGCGGCGACATACGCTGGTCGGATCGACGCGAAGATTATCGCACCGAAGTGCTGGGGTTGATGAAAGCACAAATGGTAAAGAATGCTGTCATTGTGCCGGCAGGGTCGAAGGGTGGCTTCATCACCAAGCAAATTGCGAGTGTTCCCGCGAGCGAAGTATATGCCGAAGTGCAGACCTGTTACTCGCTCTACATTAACGCGCTACTCGAAATCACCGACAACCGAGTGGGTGCCGATATCGAGCAGCCCGTTAAAACCCGTGTTCACGACGGTCCGGACCCCTATCTCGTGGTTGCGGCCGACAAGGGCACCGCGGCGTTTTCTGACGTCGCCAACGGCATCGCCGTGGAACACGGCTTCTGGCTCGACGATGCCTTCGCCTCGGGCGGATCCCAGGGCTACGATCACAAGAAAATGGGGATCACAGCGCGCGGTGCCTGGGAATCTGTGAAACGCCATTTTCGCGGTCTCGGCAAGAACATACAGAAAGAAAAGTTTACCGTGGTTGGTATTGGCGATATGTCAGGTGACGTGTTTGGTAACGGTATGCTGCTGTCTCCCTGCATACAGCTGGTCGCTGCTTTTAATCACATGCATATTTTCATCGACCCCAACCCGGATGTGAAAAAGAGCTTCGCGGAACGACAGCGCATGTTCGGCCTGTCACGCTCCACCTGGAACGATTACAACAAGAAACTGATTAGCGCGGGCGGCGGGGTATTTTCGCGCAAGGCCAAACGCATCGACCTGAGTCCACAGATGCAACAACTGCTGCAATGCAAGGAAGCCCACCTGACCCCTGACGAACTCATCGTTTATATTCTCAAGGCACCGGTTGACCTGATCTGGAACGGCGGCATCGGTACCTATATCAAGGCGAGTAATGAAACCGACGCCGATGTCTCGGACAAAAGCAACGATGCGATTCGGATTAATGGCCGGCAGGTACGCGCCAAGGCGATCGGCGAAGGCGGTAATCTTGGTGTGACGCAACGCGGGCGCGTCGAGTATGCGCTCAACGGCGGTTTGATTTATACCGATTCGATCGATAATTCAGCAGGTGTGAACTGTTCGGACAAGGAAGTCAACATCAAGATCCTGCTTTCGCAACTGGTCAAGTCTGGGCGTCTGAGCAACAAGGAACGCAACCAGTTGCTGGTCGATATGACCGACGAAGTCGCTCAAAAATGCCTGTTCAACAATTATCGGCAAACCCAGATTATCGATAGCATCGAGAAGCGCGCGGCCCTCAACATGTATCAGCATGCGCGTTTCATGCGCCACCTGGAGGCTGAGGGCATCATGAGCCGCCGACTCGAAAACTTGCCGAGCGACAAGCAGGTTACCGATCGAATCGCGAAGAACCAGGGATTGACGCGCCCCGAACTGTCGATATTACTGTCCTACAGCAAGCTTACCTATAAGAATGCCCTGCTGGATTCGTCATCCCTGACCGAGCAATGTTATGACGCACTGTTGCTGGGTTATTTCCCGCGCCTGATACGCAGCCGGTTTGCCGATGAAATTTTGCAGCATCCGCTACGTAAGGAAATCATTGCAACCATATTGAGCAATCAGATCGCCAACAACATCGGTATCGGCTTCGGATCTCGAATTCGTGAAGAAACCGGAGCCACGATCGAGGACATCGCCAAGGCTTACGTGGTTTGTGTCGAGGTGTTCGATCTTTATGGAACCTGGCGCAAGCTGGAAAAACTGGATAACGTGGTGCAGGAACAGGACCGCTACGAGGTTTTCCAGTCGGTAAGCGGATTGCTGGAACGCTCGATTAGCTGGTTACTGCGCAACCAGCCGTCGAATTTTGACGTCAGCCATGTAATCGAACGCTATAAAACCGATACGCGTATTTTGCGGCAGGTTATCTCCAGCGCGATCATCGGTAAATCACGCAAGAACTACCTCGCCACCAAGCGCAGCTTTGTCAGGTATCGCCTGCCGGCGGCGCTGGCTCAGGAACTGGTGGACGAGACAACCCTGGCTTCGGCTTTCGATATTATCGAGATCAAATCGAAGCTTTATAGCGACATTGAAAATGTAGCCAGGCTGTTTTACGCGCTGTCGGAACGATTGCAGTTGCACTGGATCCGGGACGCGATATCGAAAACCATCGTACGCACCCACTGGAATCATCTGGCCATTCTCAATTTACGTAACGATTTGCACGCCAACCAGCATAACCTGACCGAGATCGTGCTGCAGATCGTCGATAACAAGCGCCACACCAACAAGGCGATGGCGATCTGGGAACAGCAGCATCAGGAAGCGCTGCAGCGTTACGACAGTATTCTCAACGAGTTCAGCGCGATGCGCAGCTGTGACTTCCCAACCATTAGCGTCGCGGTCTCCGAGGTACGACGACTGGTGCAGTTGAGCAAACGCAACCTCTACGGTTTTCGAGAACCGGTTAATTGATGTAAATCAATGACTTAAATGACTTTTTTAAAGTTGTTAATTACTTTCCTGAAGTGCTTTACATGAATCGTTAACGCCATGAGCCAGTTTCGGGACAAGTTCGATCATCGTGTCTGGGAGGTTGTTGCGTCGATCCCGTCCGGGCGGGTCATGGGTTACGGCGAAGTAGCGCGGGCAGCCGGCTTTCCGCGTTACTCGAGAATGGTGAGCGCCGCGCTGGGACGTTCCCCGGATCCCCTGCCGTGGCACCGGGTGGTGCGCTCGAACCGGACACTGGCGTTCGAAGAAGGTTCGACCGCCTACCGTGAACAGGCGCAATTGCTGAAGCAGGAGGGTGTGCGTTTCGACGGCCTGAAGATCATCGAAGTCGAGACCGAGGATAGCCTCGACCGGATTCTGTGGGGTCCGACAGATTAATTCGCGGCTTAGCGGTAACTTGCAGCGGTAATAAACTCGCCGAAACTTTCGCACCAGACGATCAACCCCCGGTAGTCCGCCGGATTGACGTTTGGCGGTATGTCCAGAATAAAATTACTGAAAGTCTTAACAGGTCCGATCTTCGCCGACTCGTCCTTTATCATCAGGAACTCTTCCTCGGTCTGTGCCAGCGTTGGTGTCAGGTAAAGCTGGTAATCGGGTCCCGGGGCCAGCGATCCCATGAAGCTGATCTGCGTAGCCGAGATCGAAACCCGTCCCTCGCCCCAGTGCAGGAAATCGCTGCCGGCCAGTCTTCTGTGGAAATCGGCGCTGAACAGGGCCTGTTGCGCGCTGGCATCGACCTGCGCGCGACTGGGCGCATCGGGTGCAATCAGGATGGGTAACAGATAAATGCCGAGTGCAAGCCCGATGGCGAACGCGATACCGTGTGTAACCAGAAATCGAATGAATTTGAACATTGCAGCTGTTTCCTGTCCCGGTGGCCGAATTATGTCGCTCGACAGGTAAAATATCCATCGAAAAACTGCTAAAGTGCGCGTCGATTAATACGGAAATATGTCATGACGCACGAATTCGATTACGACCTGATTACCCTTGGCGCCGGCAGCGGCGGTCTCTCGATTATTGAACGCGCCGCCAGCTACGGGCAGCGGTGCGCGGTTGTGGAACGCGGCAGAATCGGGGGTACCTGCGTCAATGTCGGCTGTGTGCCCAAGAAAATCATGTGGTTCGGGGCAAACCTGGCGGATATGCTGGAGGACGCCAAAAACTATGGTTTCGATCTGACCAACAATGGATTCGACTGGTCGAAACTGGTGGCCCGACGCGAGGCATACATCGATGGCATCAATAACTGGTACCACGGTTACATGAAACAGCTCGGCGTCGACGAAATCGAGGGCGAAGCCAGCTTTGTCGATGCGCATACCATCGCGGTAGGTGACAAGCACTACTCCGCCAGGCACATCGCCATCGCCACCGGTACCCGGCCGCGCCTGCCGGACACCCCGGGTATCGAACATGCAATTACCTCCGATGGATTTTTTGAGCTGACGCAACAGCCTGCACGGGTTGCCATCGCCGGGTCGGGTTACATCGCGGTCGAACTGGCAGGCGTGTTAAACGCGCTCGGCAGCGAGGTTAGCCTGTATCTTCGTAAACACCACGTCCTGGGTGAATTTGACAGCATGCTTAGCAGCACGCTGCTCGAGGAAATCGCCAAGTCCGACATCAAGCTGCACACCGAGTGTGAAATCACCGCGATCGAGCGTGATGCGCAGGGCAAGCTATCGCTGCAGGACAATCACGGTGTCGGCCTGCAGAACGTGGATCAGCTAATCTACGCCATTGGCAGGGATCCCGACCTGGAAGGGCTAAATCTGGACAGCGCCGGGGTAGAAGTTAATGCCCGGGGGTTTATCGAGACCGATGTTTACCAGAACACCAGTCAACCGCATATTTTTGCGCTCGGCGATATCACCGGTCGCGCGCCGTTGACGCCGGTTGCGGTGGCCGCCGGCAGGCGACTCGCGGATCGCCTGTACGACGATCAGATCGATCGTCACCTGGATTACGAGCTGATCCCCAGCGTCGTGTTCAGCCATCCGCCGATCGGCACCGTCGGCATGACGGAACAGGCGGCCCGCGACAAGTATGGCGATCGTATCAGGATTTACCAGACCCGCTTTACCGCGATGTATAACTCGATCAGCGGCCATGACGTGCCGACTGCGATGAAGCTGGTTTGTCTGGACGACGAGGAGAAAGTTATCGGTTGCCACATGATCGGTCCCGCGGTCGATGAAATGTTGCAGGGTTTCTCGGTAGCGATCCGCATGGGCGCCCGTAAAAAAGACTTTGACGATACCGTGGCAATCCATCCGACCAGCTCGGAAGAACTTGTCACCATGCGATAGATGTAACGCCGCTGGTTCCGGACTGTTTACGCCAACGCAATCGAACATTGGCCCGGCAGCACGTCGCCTGCAAAGTGTCAAAAACTGAATAATTAAATTTATTTAATTCAGCAGTTTAGGGAAACTACTTAAAGTAGATTCAGTCTAGCTGAAGCACGTCTCGCATGGCGTACAGTCCAGGCTCACGTTGCCCGATCCAGCGACAGGCACGCATCGCACCGCGGGCGAAAGTCATACGGTCAGAGGCCTTGTGGGTTATTTCCACCCGTTCCCCCTCGTCAGCAAACATCACCGTATGCTCGCCGACGATGTCCCCTGCCCTGATGGTTTCGAAACCGATCGTTTTGCGTTCGCGCGCACCGGTTTGCCCCTCGCGTCCGTAAACCGCGCATTCTTCGAGATCACGACCCAGGCTATCGGCAATTACCTGCCCCATTTTGAGCGCTGTTCCCGAAGGCGCATCAACCTTGTGTCGATGATGTGCCTCGATTATCTCGATATCGACGCTATCGCCCAGCACGGAAGCGGCAATTTGCAGCAGTTCGAGGCATAGATTGACACCGACACTCATGTTTGGCGCATAAACGACGGCGATCTTCTGTCCTGCATCGGCCAGCTTTTGCTCCAGCGAACTGTCACAGCCGGTCGTGCCGATGACCATTTTCTTGTTGTGCTGGACGCAAAAATCGACGTGCCTGGTGGTGGCGCTGGGATGGGTGAAATCGATCAGCGTATCGAACGCATCCGGGTCGAGCCGATCGACGATCGGCACCGAGTTTGGTTCGAGTCCTGCCAGAATTCCCGAGTCCGTTGCGAGGGAAGGACTCGACGTCTGTTCGAGCGCCTGGGTCAAAGCCAGATCATCGGCCTCGTCGCAGGCGATAATGAGATTACGGCCCATGCGGCCGGCGGCGCCTGCTATAGCGATTCTTGTCACGGCTGGTCCCCCGCTCAGGATTTCATGTCTTCGAAGAACTTCTTCATGCTGTCTATCCATGAATTTTCATTCGGGCTGTGCTTATTGGATGCCTTGCCCATGGATTGCCCGAGCTTTTCGAGCAGTTCCTTTTGCTCGCCGTTTAGTTTTACCGGCGTTTCCACCACGATGCGACAAATCAGATCGCCAACCGGTCCGCCCCTCACCGGTTTGACACCCTTGCCGCGCATGCGAAACAGCTTGTGGGTCTGGGTGCCGGCCGGAATCTTCAGATTCAGGCGCCCACCGAGACTGGGGACTTCGAGTTCACCGCCCAACGCTGCGGTGACGATATTAATCGGAACCTCGCAATACAGGTCGGCATTGTCGCGCTCGAAAATCGGGTGAGGCTTGACATGGATTTGCACGAACAAATCGCCCGCTGGCGCACCCGCCTCGCCCGCTTCCCCTTCTCCGGAAAGGCGAATCCGGTCGCCGTTATCCACGCCGGCGGGTACTTCGACAGACAGCGATTTATGCTCCTTGACGCGGCCAGCGCCGTGGCAGGTATCACAGGGATCGCTGATAATGCTGCCCTTGCCGCGACAGTTCGGACAGGTTTGCTGCACCGAAAAGAAACCCTGTTGCATGCGTACCTGTCCATGGCCGCCGCAGGTGTTACAGGTTTCAGGGCTGCTGCCGGGTTTGGCTCCGCTGCCAGAGCAGCTGGTGCAATGCTTCAGCGTGGGTACCCGGATCTTGACCGTGGTACCGGCGACCGCGTCTTCCAGGCTTAGCTCGAGGTTATACTGAAGATCCGCGCCCTTGCGCACGCGGGAGCGGCCACCGCCGCCGAAGATGTCGCCGAAAATGTCGCTAAACGCGTCTCCGAACCCGCTGCTACCGAAACCGCCGCCGCCGACGGATTGATCCACGCCCGCATGGCCAAACTGATCGTAGGCAGCTCGTTTATCGGGGCTCGACAGCACATCGAATGCTTCCTTGGCTTCCTTGAAACTATGCTCGGCCTCCTCGTCATCCGGATTACGGTCCGGATGATACTTCATCGCCAGGCGCCGAAACGCCTTTTTGATATCAGCGTCCGAGGCGGTGTTTGAAACCCCGAGAGTTTCGTAATAATCGCGTTTTGACATGGACTCGTTCTATAAAATAGCAAAACCCGGCGCGATAAATCGCGCCAGGTCTAGCGTAACGGTAGTCTCGAAACCGTTACTTCTTATCGTCTTCTTTTACTTCCTCGAACTCGGCATCGACAACTTCGTCGGCATTGGCAGAGCCGGATTCGGCATTCGCGTCCACCGGTTCCGGGCCCGCTTCATCTGCATTCGCCGAGTAAGCCTTTTCAGCCAGCTTGCTCGAAGCCTCGGCCAGCGCCTGGGTCTTGGCTTCGATAGTTTCCTTATCGCCGTCCTCCAGCGCCTTTTTCAAATCTTCGATGGCCGCTTCGATCTTCGACTTGTCTTCGTCTTCGACCTGGTCACTGAGATCCTTTAGCGATTTCTCCGCGGCGTGGATCATGGCGTCAGCCTGGTTGCGGAGTTCGACGGTTTCGCGATGCTTGCGATCTTCGTCGGCATGCGCTTCCGCATCCTTGATCATGGCGTCGACTTCTTCGTCAGACAGGCCGCTGGAGGCCTTGATCACGATTTTCTGTTCCTTACCGGTCGCCTTGTCTTTCGCCGAAACATTCAGAATACCGTTGGCGTCGATGTCGAAGGTAACTTCGATCTGCGGGACACCGCGCTGAGCCGGCGGAATATCGGACAGGTCGAACCGACCCAGCGACTTGTTGGCGGTCGCGACTTCGCGCTCGCCCTGCAGCACATGCACGGTAACCGCGGTCTGGTTGTCCTCGGCAGTCGAAAAGGTTTGCGATGCCTTGGTGGGAATCGTCGTATTCTTTTCGATCAGCTTCGTCATTACACCGCCCAGCGTTTCGATACCCAGCGACAGCGGGGTAACGTCGAGCAGCAATACGTTCTTGACATCGCCACCGAGTACGCCGCCCTGGATCGCCGCGCCACAGGCTACGGCTTCGTCGGGATTGACGTCGCGGCGTGCATCGCGACCAAAGAAGTTCTTGACCACTTCCTGGACCTTGGGCATCCGGGTCTGACCACCGACCAGGATGATATCGTTGATGTCCGATACCGATACGTCGGCATCGTCCAGTGCAACTTTGAGCGGCTCGATGGTACGCGCGATCAGGTCGTCGACCAGGGACTCGAGCTTGGCCCGCGTTATTTTCAGGTTCAGGTGCTTCGGACCGGATGCATCCGCCGTGATGTACGGCAGGTTGACATCGGTCTGCTGGCTCGAGGACAGCTCTATTTTTGCCTTTTCCGCGGCTTCCTTGAGTCGCTGCATAGCCAGCGGGTCGCCGCGCAGGTCCATGCCCTGCTCTTTCTTGAATTCGTCTGCGAGATAGTCGATCAGGCGCATATCGAAGTCTTCGCCGCCGAGGAAAGTATCGCCGTTGGTTGACAGCACTTCGAACTGGTGTTCGCCATCGACTTCGGCGACCTCGATAATCGAGATATCGAAGGTGCC
>JAASSH010000356.1 GCA_021767985.1 Gammaproteobacteria bacterium
AGCGCGAATCGGGGCGGCTTTCGAATAACTGGTTGATCGGTTCGCCGGTAACGTTATCGACCTCACTAACGAACTTGTAGGGATCCGTCAGGTAGCCATCGGACTCGCTCAGTGACAGGTTTACCTGGAACAGGCTGGAGCGATCGATCACCTGGGTGACGCCAAATAGAAAGTCGACGACGGTCCTGGTGTCGGTATCGTTTTTATCCTGCGCCAGCATGTTGGTCAACGGTTCCGGCGCGCCGCCCACCGGATCGATGTCGTCGAACTCGACATTGACGCCATAGGACCAGGTCGTATTCTTCTGGTTGGTGTCGCGTTGCCACATCGCGTTGCCGCTCAAGGAGGTAAAGTCGTACTCCGTCGAAACGTTAAAGCCGAGGTTGCGCCGGTTGTTGCGATCGATCGGTTTTTCCCAGTTCATGCTGAAGCTGACACGGGTATCCTTGAAAGTATCGTCGAGCGGGGTCTCGTTGGGCTCTACCCGGTAGGTCCCGTCGCCCGATGGCCGGATAAAGGTCTGCACCTGGGTCGAAGGTACGGCACCGTTAGCCGAGGCGCCGGTCAGGCTGTCGATTACCAGTTTCATTGTCAGGTATTCGTCGTCACCGAGATCCTTCGTGCCGCTGATAACCGGTTCGAAAGCCTCGACGCGATCGTCGGATTCACTGTAGAACAACAGCGCGGAGTCGATATCCCAGTCGCCCTCTTCGGCCTGCGCCGGCGCGCCCAGCAGCGAGCAGGTTGCCGCCGACAGCAAACCTGCGACTTTCTTGTTGCTTAGTTGCATCCACAGCCTCCGCCGGCAAATCCCTGGCCACCGCTGGAGGCTTCCTTACTGAAGTAAATGTGTTCGTCGAAGGCGAGATCGAGTGCGTCCGCATCCATCAGCATATCCTCGCGCGCCAGCAGATCGCGCTCCCAGGGTTTGACGCCGAGCGATGAACAACCGCTTGCGATCAACGCGCTGCATAACACCAGGCTGTAGCATTTGAGACTCATAATAGTTCCTCGATTTCACGTTCGTACTTTTCGATATCTTTAGTGTAGAAGCCGATGTGTTTCTTGATCACCTTGCCGGAGGCGTCTATCAGGTACGAGGTCGGCATGCCCTCGACCTTGAATTCCTCGGCGATGCGGCCGCTTGGGTCGTGGAAAATGTCGAAATCCGCCTTTACCTTGTCGAGAAAGCGATGCATGGCCTCGGGTTCCGCATCCAGGTTAATCGTGACTACAGTAAACGCGTCGGCCGGGTACCTGGTTAGCAGCTGGTTCATCCAGGGAAACGATCTCTGGCAGGGCTTGCACCAGGAAGCCCAGAAGTCGAGATAAAGCACCTTGCCGTGGTATTTCGAGAGATCGAGTTGCTTGATATCGTAGATTTCGGCCCTGACTGGCATTCCCGCCAGGAGCAATAGCAAGAAGATCGTTTTTATTACGGGTCTTGTCACGATATTTTCCTATTTGAAACCATCGGCGATACTAGCGTTCCCCGCGTTAACAGTTTGTTAATCCGGGAAGCGGATTTTTGCGATGATCCCGCCATCGGGATTGGGCACCAGCTCGAGGGCCCAGTCCTGGTAGTCACAGATCAGTTTGGAGATATAGAGCCCGACCCCGTAGCCCTGGCTATTTTGCCCGCGGTAGCCGAAATCGAAGATCTGTTGCAGTGATTCCTCGTCGATGCCGATACCGCTGTCGGTAATCGTCAGCAGCAGCCCCTGCATCTCGATCCTGATCGAGCTTCGATGCCCGTGCTTGACCCCGTTTTTGATCAGGTTGCCCAGTACTACCGTAATTAACGTCTTGTCGGTTGCGATAGAAATGTCGTCGGCGAGCTGGTTGTCGACGGTGATCTGCTTGGCGTCGATCTCGGGGCCCAGACTTTCGATGATTTCTTCGACCAGCGGGCGCAGGGCAACCTGCTCGTCCGCGTTCCTGGTTGACTGATCGCGGGTCACAGCCAGCAGCGCGTGAATCATGTTTGCCATGTTGGCCGAGGCGCGCTGGATTTTTTCGAGGTGTGGTCGGGTCTCGGGATCGTCGTGGCGACTTGAGATCAGGTCGGCTGAGGTTTGTACGATGGTCAGCGGCGAGCGCAGCTCATGGCTTGCCATCGCCGCGAAAGCCATTTGTTTTTCGACGTAGGAGTCCATTTTTTCAGTATAAGAGTCGAAAGCCTGCGCAATTCTGCCGACCTCGTCGTCTTCGAAGCGATCGCTGAGCCTGACGCCACGCTCGTCCGGGTTGATTTGCGTTAGTTCCTGGCTTAGTTGCGCGATCGGACCGGATAATTTCTTGCTCAAAATTCTGGCAATGGCAAACATAACGGCAAGCAACACCACCCAGGCGGTGACCAGGATAATTTCGAGCAGCTCCTCGGAGCGCTCGATTTCGGTAACGTCGTGTCGGATGTAAACCCGGTCGTCGCCAGCCGAAGCTACCGTGACGTGATAAGCCTTGTCACCGATCTTGATGTCGTGGTGCACGCCCTCGTCGAGTTCGGCGATGTAGTCAGGGATCGACTGCGTCTGCTGGCGGCTTTTCAGGTAAATGCTCAGGCTGGCGGACCGGGGCAGCAGGGCAGACGGGTTCTTTGTCAGCAAGTCCCGAATGTTCTGCAGCTCGTATTCGGTCTGCTTGGCGAGCAGGTCGTCTTCGAGTATTTCGTTAGAGTAGTAGACGACGATGGTTAGCAGCGACAGGAAAAACACCGATGCCAGCAGGAAACTGACCATGATTTTGCGAAACAATGGCGACCCGCCGAGCAATGATTTCACCTGACTTCGCTCCCGATGCGATAACCGACACCGTGGATCGTATGGATTAGTTCGCTTTCGAAAGGCTTGTCGATCTTGGCGCGCAGGCTGTGGATGTGCACGCGCAGTGGATCGCCGTCGGGAGGATCGTCCGGCCATACTTGATCGATCAGTTCCTGGCGTGAAACAACCCGGTCCGGGTTGATCATCAGGTACTCGAGGATACGGAAGGCCTTGGGTTTCAGCTTGATCGGAAGGCTGTCGCGAAATACCTGCATCGTGTCGCGGTTCAGCTCGAGATCGTCGATGCGCATGACGCAGGATTTCGACTGGTTCTGGCCACGCCGGGTCAGGGCCATCACGCGCACCTCGAGTTCACGCAGCGAGAACGGCTTCACCAGGTAATCGTCGGTGCCCGCCTCGAACCCGGATATCTTGTCGTCGACGGTATCGCGCGCGGTCAACATCAGGACCGGCGTGTCGTGCTTCGACTGTTCGCGAAATTCGCGGCAGACCGTGATGCCGTCCTTGCCGGGCAGCATCAGGTCCAGGATGATGAGATCGAAACGCTCGTCGATCGCGAGCTTGAGGCCGTGCGCGCCATTGTAGGCGAAATCTAGTTCGTGGCCCTTGGCTTCGAAATACTGACCAATATTCGATGCGATGTCCGCATCGTCTTCGATAACCAGAATTTTCATAACGCTTCAGGCTATCCCAGGCGATGTAAATTAGATGTTAACAAGGCCTCAGCGGCTGACTTCACCCAGGAACTCGCCGAACAGTTTCCACGACTTTTTATCGGCATCCTCGCGATAACGCGGTGAACCGAAAACGGTGAACGCATGC
>JAASSH010000357.1 GCA_021767985.1 Gammaproteobacteria bacterium
ACCTGCCCCTGGGCAAGGCCCACATCGTGCACATCAACAGCGACTACATGTTCGACGGCGAGCTCGATATCACCCAACTGCTCGCCATCGAGAACATAACCGACGACGTGCTCGAGCTGCAGCCGGAGCTCGGCAATAACCTTGAATCGATAAGCGACATGTTAAGCCAGGAAGAGCCCGACATCCCGATCGGCCTGCAGTGCGACGCCCCCTACGAATGCGACTTCAAGGCCTACTGCTGGCAAGACGTGCCCTCGCCTTCCGTGTTCAACCTGTATCGGATGAATGGAGACAGGAAATTCAAGCTGTACCACGCGGGCAAGATCAGTTACGCGGATGTCTGCGGCGAAAAGCTTACCAAAGCGCAAGCATTACAGGTCGACTCGGCGCTAGCACAAGAGGTGTATATCGATAGAGAAGCCATCAGGGCATTCGTGGACAGCGTCGTCTACCCGATCAATTTCCTCGATTTCGAATTCTTCAGCAGCGCGATACCGAAGTTCCCCGGCCAGAGGCCCTACAGCACCCAGATACCGTTTCAGTATTCGCTGCACATCCTGCACGCGGACGGGGAAATCGAGCACCGGGAATTCCTGGCCGACGAGCGCCGTGACCCGCGCGCCGAAATCGCGCAGCGACTGGCCGAGGACATTACCGCCGAAGGCTCCATAGCCGCCTATAGCCAGAAGACCGAAAAATCGATCATCCGCCGACTCGCGGCCGAGTCCGCCGAACACGAGCAAACGTTAATCGCGATGGACGACCGTTTCATCGACCTGTTGAAGCCGTTTCAGCAACTGATGTATTACCACCCGGATTTCAACGGCAGCTTTTCGATCAAATCGGTGTTACCCGCAATGTTTCCGGATGACGCCGCGCTGGACTACAAGGAGCAGGATATCCAGGCGGGCGACATGGCCTCGATGATCTATGCCGACCTGGACCGGATCGACGACGAAAGCGAAAGGCAGAAAAAACGCGAAGCGTTACTCGAATACTGCAAACTGGACACGTGGGCGATGGTGATGATCTGGCGAGCACTCAGCGACATCGTAGAAACGAGTTAAGGAAACTGGGACAGATCTATTTATAGCGATTAAATAGATCTGTCCCGGTTTTCGCGGTTTCCGTAAAGACCTGATCCCATCTACTTTTCTTGTGATGACCCGAAGCCGAACGGAATTGATATAATTTCGTCGAATTTTGGAATGAAGCGCAGTGAGCAACAAAGATCAGGTTAACGGGTTCGAGGATATCGAAACCATCGTTTCGGCGCCCTTGAACTTCAAGGCAAAGCTGGCGATCGGCGAGGACGCCTATACTGCCTTGCGGGTCAAGAATGCGGTGGTGCAGGCCTGGGATGTCGCCGGGGTGGCGACGACCGCCGCGGTCGTGGCCAAATCGTCGGTAGTGGCGTCGACGTTTTTCGCCCCGACCGGTTTTCTGGCCGCGCTCGGAATCGGCACCGCGGTGACGCCAATCGGCTGGGTGATCGCCGCCGGCGTGGTAACTGGCGGTGCCTGGTACGGTATCACCCGGCATCTGAAATCCGCGACCCGGAGCCGCGTCACCGTGGTTCCCAATTTCATCAATACACCGCTGGATGTGCTGGCGCTCGGTCTGTTCGACCTGCTGGCGCCGCTGGCCATGAAGGTGGCCGAGACCGACGGACGCATCGACGGGCCCAGGCGTCAGCTCATCCGCGATTATTTCGTCAAGGAATGGGGTTACGACCCGAAGTTCGTCGTAGCGGGCACGAACTATATCGAATCGACCCTGGATGAACTTTCCATCGAGCAGCTGGCGCGGACCCTGGCGGAATTCGCCGCTGAGAACCGCGACTGCAATTTCAAACTGATGGCACGCGAAATACTCGGTTTCCTGCGCAACATAGTCGAGGTCGACGGTCGGCTGGATCCACAGGACGAACAGGCCATCGAAAAAATCGAAGCCATTTTCGACTCGGCCAACCGATCTTCCGTCCGAAAGAAACTGCGCGCCGGCCTAAGTTCAGTCCGCCACAAAGCCAGCAGGATTTTACCGCGCCGCAGGCCCGCTCGAGACAAGCATAAGTCCTGAGGTTAAATATGGATAAATAAATCTGTCCCGGTTTTCCTGTCCCGGTTTTCCGCGGTTTTCCGCGGTTTTCCGGTTTTCCTGCTATTTGTGCCCGCCGGTAAGCGCCTCTACATCAGCCTCCCGCAGGAATTTCCACGGCAGCGGCACCAGCCCCGGCACCAGCGCCCGGTAACGGCGGTAGATTTCCCCGTGGTAGCGAATCAGTTTTTGCTCCTCGAGCCGTGAGCCAACGATGAAGTAAAGCGTCACCAGAATCGCCGTGATCAGCATCGGCGTATTCATATCGCGCGTCCAGAGAATAACCAGAGCAAAAAAATACCACGGATGACGCACCCAACGATGCAGTGGCGACAACTGAAACTGCTCCTGATCGTCGACACTGGCGTTACCCTCACGGAGCTGCCGCAGGCCGAGAAACTCGCTGACATCGTAGTATTTGAGCGACCAGAGGAAACCCGCCATAGCTGCCACCGAAAGCGTCAGCGATATATAAAACGCGAAACCACTCCAGCGCCACAACCACGGGTCCGAGCCACTCAGGCTCAATTCCAATGGCACTGCCAGCAGCACGACCGCGATCACATTAAACATCAATCGATAGGCCGGCATCGCGCGCGGCCAGTGTAAAGCGACATATTGCTTCACCCCGATCGAGGCCAGCAGAGAGTGCAGGCCGAAGTAAACCAGCCAGCTGACAATCAACAAAAATATTTGAGAATCCAGCATTGTCAGATTTATAACCTCAATGCAAATTTATGGTCCTGCCGATGTGAGTAATAACGGGGTCAGGTCTTTGGTTTTTGGTTCGACTCATGCAGGGATACAGCGCCATTTCAAAATCAACGCCCTGACCCCGTCTTCCGCTCAGTTTTTCTCTAACCCGCTTTTTTCAGCTCTTCCCGGATGACTTTACGCAAGGTCTTTTCCAGCCGCTCGTCGCGCGCCTGCAAGTGTTCGCGCAATGCCTCGTTGATAAGGGTCTGATAATTGCCGCCGCCGGCATCGTGGACTATCTGCTTGAAGTAATCGACGATGTCCGCATCCAGGCGAATGGTGATGCGAACCTTGTTTGGATCAGGCTTTACCACCGCCCCCCTTTTACCCTTGCTGAAATCTTCACTCATGACTTAAACCCTGGAAATAGTACTCGCGTTCCCTCCGGGTCGCCCTGCGCGCCGAGATAATTCGTATGCAATCGTTCGATCGCTCGCAATGCACGACGAAAAGTACGTTTAGCGTGGGTCCCATACCGAGCGTCTTAAAGCGCGGCTCGGCATGCCCCGGATCTTCGATCGTGAGTGCATTCTCGTCCTCGAGGGCAATGACCGCATCGGCGAAATCCACGCCGTGTTTGCGCAGATTGTCCCGGGCCTTCCGTGGGCCCCATTCAAAATCCATTGCACTATTGTATGTACAATCAGTGTATAAGTAAAGAGTTTCTCCCCCCCCTAACTTTAGAGCTATATGCCGTCAATACGGGATCAAATAAACTGGAGGCGTTACCGGGTCGGA
>JAASSH010000358.1 GCA_021767985.1 Gammaproteobacteria bacterium
ACCCATCAGGTGTCCCGCCGAGACGCTGTCGAGATTCGCTGTCGGCTCGTCGGCCAGTACCAGGTCCGGATGCGAGACGATCGCGCGCGCTACCGCGACACGCTGCTGCTGACCGCCCGACAGCTGCGCCGGGCGGCGATCTTCCATTCCCTCCAGGCCGACTTCCTTGAGAATGTCGCGCGCTTTTCGATTGCGTTCGGCCATCGGCATGCCCTGTACCTCCATGACGAATTCGACGTTTTCCTGCGCCGTCAGTACCGGAATCAGGTTATAGGCCTGGAACACGAAACCGATGTGGTGCAGGCGCATGTCGGCCAGCGGGCCGCGTTCAAGCTGGTCGACGCGGATATCACCCATGTGGATCTCGCCACTGTCGGGGGTATCCAGTCCGCCGATCGCGTTCAACAGGGTGGTTTTACCCGAACCGGAAGGCCCGGACAGGCAGACGAACTCACCCTCGTCGATGTCGAGATCGATGTGATCCAGGCCGGTTATGATTTCGTCGCCCTGTTTGAAGGTTTTACAAAGTTGGCGGCAGCGAATTGAACTCATGGATATCGCCTCAGTGGGTGTTGAGCGCGCGCACCGGATCGAGCTGGGATGCGCGCCAGGCAGGAAGAATACTGGTCAGGATGCCGAGCAGAACGACCACGACGTTGGCCAGCACCACGTCATAAAGGGTCAGGTTGGGGTAGATGACGCTGCCGGCGCCCATCATCGCCATGCCCTCGGCAACAATGGATACGTCGAGCCCGTCCTCCAGCGGTCTGATCGTGATCAGTGCCAGCAAATTGCCGGTGAAAAGTCCGATCAGCAGCAACAGCAGGGATTCGAGCAGAATCTGGTAAACGATAAGGCCCGGGCGCATGCCGAGCGCCTGGATCAGGCCGATTTCGCGAATGCGCTCGAAGATGGCCATGACCAGCGTGTTGACCAGGCCGAATGACAGCGCCAGGAATATAATGACGACCCAGACCAGCACGAAACCGTCCATCATGTTGAACATGACGGCCAGGTAGGTATCGATTTCATACCAGGGTTTGACCTCGAGTCCCTCTGGCGCGGCTTGCGCGATACGCTGGTAGAGCAACTCGACATCGCGATAATCGTCGTCGACGAGCACGATCTGCGAAACCCGGCCCTCGATTTTGAGCAGTTTTTGCAGGGTTGCGCGGGCAGCGTAGACGTTGAATTCTTCCTGTGCGGCCAGTTCCGCGCGATAAATGCCAACCACGCGAAATCCTCTTTCGGCGATATTGTTGTCGGGATCCTGGCTCATGACGACAACCCGCTTGCCCAGCCTGGTTTCGAGGCGTTCGGCGAGTTTCGCGCCGATGACGAGCCCCTTGTCGTCGTTCGACTCGAGAAATCGGCCCTCGGCGATCTGCCCGGGCAAACCGGTGATATCGGCCTCGGATAATGGTTCGATACCGACCAGGTTGATACCGCGGCTTTCGCGCTCGCTGGCGATCACGGCGGGTACCCGGATGCGGTTGGCCCATACGCGGGTGCCGTCGTCTTGCAGCGCGGCGAGCAGAGCGCCTTGCGCTTCATCGATACTGTTGACGACGTTCGGGTCGTCGAGAAACTCGGGATGCTGGATTTGAACGTGTCCGGGCAGGTTGCGAATGCCCTGGTTCAACATGTCGTCGACCATGCCGCGCATCAGCGCGGTCATGAAAATCATCGCCCAGACACCGACCGAAATCGCACCCAGCATGATCGCGGTGCGGCGGCGATTGCGCCACAGGTTGCGCCAGGACAGTGTCAGAATCGTTTTGAAGTGGACAGAGAATCGAGCCATGTCAGACCGCCCGCATCGCCTCGATCGGCGTCAGTAAATACAGTCTGAGCGCGGGGTAGAGCGCCGCCAGCAGGCTGCCGACGGCGACCGCGGCGGGTCCCAGCGTCATCGATGCCACGGAAATGGCCGGGTAGATTCGCTCGGGCAGGTTGAACTTCAGCGCGACCTCGTCCATGCCGGGGTAGGAAAACCCGACGCGGCTCAGGTAAAGATTGATAATCAGCCCGGCGACGATACCGAGCACCAGGCCAAGCGCGGTCATCAACGCGGTTTCGAGCATGACCAGGTGCGACAGCCGGCCCGGTTGCAAACCCAGCGCCATCATCGTGCCGAACTCGCGGGTGCGTTCGAGCACCGACATCAACTGCGTATTGAGCACGCTGAAGGCGACCAGTACGATCAATACGATGTACATGAACGAATTGCTCGCCATGTCCGCCTGGATCGCCTGGCGCAGACCCGGTTGCAGGTCGTTCCAGTGACGCAACAGGGTGGATTCATTGCTGCCCAGCAGTACTTCGATTCTGGCCTGCAGCGATTCGACGTCGTCGATGTGTTGTGCGCGCAGGGTCAGGCTGTGGCCGCGCCCCTGCATTGCGAAAACCTCCTGGAAATACGCGAGATCGACCTGGGCCAGTGCGCGATCGAGATCGGCGATGCCCGACTCGAAGATGCCGACCACCCTGACGATTCCGGCCGCGAACGAATCGTCGAAACCGCTGCCGATGAAAGTCAGCTCGTCACCCGTTTTAACCTTGAGGTTGCGTGCCAGCACCGCGCCGATGACGATTTCCCCGGCGCCGCCGGGCTCGAGGTATCGCCCCTGTTTGACCAGGCCGGGCAGAGTCGATACCAGTGGCTCGTGCGCCGGATCGACACCGATGATCTGCAGCCCGTAGGAGCGCTCTTCGCTCGACGCCAGGGCGAAGCCGGAAGCGCGGGCGCTAATGCTTTCGAGACCCAGTTCGCGACGCAGGCGGGCCGCCGTCGCGGCGATGTCATCGACCGCGTAACGCATTTTCGGCTCGTCGAGATAGCGCGGATGCTGCAGTTGCAAATGCCCGGAATAGGCCTGCAGCGAATTGTCGATCATCATGTCGTAACTGCCGAATTGCAATGACATGGCGAAGATCAGCAGGCCGTTGGAAAATATCATCGCGCCGACGGTCAGCCAGGTGCGGCGCCAGTGGCGCCAGAGGTTGCGCCAGGCCATCCGAAGCGTGATGTTCCTCACTGCCGGGGATTCCGCAGGTTCGACAGCGTGAACACGTTGGCCCCGAGTTCGATATCGAAATCGATCGCGTCGACCGTCATTTCGGTCCACTCGCCGGGGTTTTCCAGCTTTTGCATGCGCATGCGCACGGCGATGATGCGGCCATCCATTTCCCTGAGCTCGGTCGATTCCATTTCCTTAACCAGCACGTCGTCCTGGTCCCAGAATTCCTGCCGCAGCATGACGTAGTCATCGCGTATGGCGACAATTTCCTTGCCCCAGACGACCGCGGCCTCTTCGTGCGGAATAGATTCGATGGTGTAAACGAGATGGCCGTCGATGTCTTCCGTTTTCAGCAGGCGATGATCGTACTGATCGATGATATCGGTCGACTTGCTGATATCCTTGTTGGAAAAGTCGCTGCCCATCCAGCTCTGGCCCATCATCGAAGACGGCAGCTTGAGAATCCGGTTGATCTTCGGCGAGAAGGTCCACATCTCGTTATTCTTCACCAGGGTTCCGTTGCCGGCGTCGCGCCTGGGCGCTGTCACGCGCACCAGTGAAAGCTTGTCCC
>JAASSH010000359.1 GCA_021767985.1 Gammaproteobacteria bacterium
GGCAGTTCGGCATGCGCGTCGGCCAGGTCGGCGAGCGCGTTCAACACCAGCTCGAGGCGCGCGGCGACGATGTCGCAGACGTCTCGCAGGCGCAGCATCAGCCCGGTATCCATGATGTCCTGCGTGGTCGCACCGAAGTGCAAATAGGCACCGTGTTCGTCACCGAGCGCCGCCTGCAGCATTGCGACCAGCGCCGGTATCGGAATGCCGTCGCGTCCGGTGCCGGCAGCGAGGCTCGCCGGCTCGATTTCAAGCTCGGTGCAGGCTCGCACGATCGCCGCGGCGCTCTCCGCCGGGATAATTCCGAGTTCGCCCTGGGACCTGGCAAGCGCGGCTTCGACCCGCAGCCACGCGCCGATTTCGGCGGCGTCGCTGCAGTGCCCGCCGATCTCGGCATCGAACAGCAGCTCGCGGTAAATCTCGGAATCGAACGGAGATACGGCCATCGCGATCAGATATCGAAAAACACGGTTTCGTGTTCGCCCTGCAGGTGAATGTCGAAACGGAAGCTGCCCTCGCCGTCCGGTCGCGCCAGCAGCGTATCGGCGCGTGCGCGCGGTTCGATCGCCGCAAGTACCGGGTCTTCGACGTTGGCGTCGGCCTCGTCGGCAAAATAAACGCGCGTCTGCAGACCGACATTGATGCCGCGCGCGACGATCCAGCAGTTGATGTGCGGCGCCTGCAGGCGGCCGTCCGGATAAGGCACCCGGCCCGGTCTTATCGTATCGAGGCGAAACTCGCCGCTATCGAAAGCGGTCGCGATGCGCGCCCAGCCGCCGAAATTCGGATCGGCGGTGCCGCGGGTTTCGACCGGCGACGGGTACAGCCCGGCGGCATCTGCCTGCCAGATCTCGATCACCGCGTCCAGCACCGGCGCGCCGTCACCGTCGAAAATACGACCCGTGACGCTGACGCGCTCACCGCGCGTGTCGGCATTTATTAACCGGCTGCCCGGATCCTCGGCGTAAACGCCAGCGATACCGCTCCAGTTCGGCAGGCAGCCGATATGCACGTAAGGTCCCGCGGTCTGCGATGGAGACTCGTGCCGGGTGTCTTCGTCCGCCATTACAAGCCCTCCGGCCGGTTTTCGAAGTAAGTCTGCGCGCGTCCGCGCAGCGTCAGGTCGAAGCGCCACGCGAGCATATCCATCGGCAGCGCCGCATCCATGTCGAGCCGCGCGATCAGCGTGTCGATCGCGTCTTCGCGCGGGATCGCGTTGACGATCGGGCACAGCGGGATCAGCGGGTCGCCCTCGAAATACATTTGCGTGATCAGGCGCTGCGCGAAGGCCTCGCCGAACAGCGAAAAGTGAATATGCGCCGGGCGCCAGGAATTGGGGCCGTTCGGCCAGGGATAGGGCGCGGGCTGAATGCTCAGGAAACGGTAGTAACCGTCGGCGTCGGTCAGGCAGCGGCCGCAGCCGCCGAAATTCGGATCCAGCGGCGCGATGTAGGTTTCGTTCGGGTGACGATAACGCCCGGCGGCGTTAGCCTGCCACACCTCGATCAGCGCGTTTGGCACGGCACGACCCGACTGGTCGCGCAATTGCCCGTGCACGAGTATGCGCGGACCGAGCGCGCTGTACCCGTCGGCGGCGTGGTTGTGGATCAGGTCGTCGTCGCGCGGGCCGATGACGTCGTGACCGAATACCGGGCCGCTCTCCTCGGACAGCGTCGTCGGCAGGATCAACAATGGCTTACGCGGCGACCGCAACCGGCTCGATTTGTAATCCGGCGCCAGCGCCGGTGGATGCCAGGCGCGGTCACGCGGCAGGTAACCGGAGGGCTGGTCCGAGCTCACAGCTCGACTCCCATTTCGCGATAGGTGGCGCGCGCGATCTTGATTGCGCGATTCGCATTCGGCACGCCGGCATAAACCGCGACGTGCAGCAGCGCCTCCATGACGTCGTCCGGGCTCGCGCCGGTGTTGGCGGTGGCGCGGATGTGCATCGGAATCTCGTCGAAATTCCCGCCCGCGGCGAGCAGAGCGATAGTCAGCATCGAGCGTTCGCGCAGCGGCAGGCTGTCGCGCGCCCACAGGTTGCCCCAGGCGGCCTCGGTAATGAGCGCCTGGAAGGGCTCGTCGAAAGCGGTCATCGCCGCTTCGGCGGCATCGACGTGAGCATCACCCAGCACCTTGCGGCGAATCTTCATGCCCTCTTCGTAACGGTCAGGCATAGCCCTGCTCGAGGATGAAGTCGTTGAGGATGCGCGCGTAGCTCGCCGGTTGCTCGACGCAGGGCAGATGACCGGCGTTGTCGATCAACTCGAAGCGCGAGCCCGGAATCAGGTCGGCAGTGGCGCGCACCAGGTCGGGCGGCGTCGAACCGTCCTCGCTGCCGGCGATCGCCAGTGTCGGCAGGCTCAAACCGGCGGTGCTCTCGGTGAAATCGTTGACCGCGATCGCCGCGCTGCAGCCGATGTAACCGTCGAGCGGGGTACGCGTCAGCATGTTACGCCAGGCCAGGAGCTCGTGCTCGCGCTGCTGGCGATAGGCCTTCGAAAACCAGCGCTCCATCACGCTATCGGCCAGCGCCTCGATACCGCCCGCCCGCGCGGCGTCGATGCGTTCCAGCCACATGGCCTCGGTGCCGATACGGGCCGCGGTGTTGGAGATCACCATTGCGCGCAGCAGCTGCGGGTGGCTCGCCGCGAGCCCCTGCGCGATGATGCCGCCGATGGATAGCCCGACAAACAGGCAATCCCGGATTTCGAGCGCTTCGAGTAATCGCACCGTATCCTGGACCAGCTCGTCCATGCGGTAATCGCCACCCGGGCAGCTCGACAGTCCGTGCCCGCGCTTGTCGAACCGCAGAATTTTCAGGCCGGCCGGGAGGTAAGGCAGGATCTGGTCCCACAGTCGAAAGTCGGTCCCCAGTGAATTGGCGAATACGATCGGCGCGCCGTCGGGATCCCCCTCCAGCCGGTAATGCAGAGTGACGTCCCCAAGTTGTATCATGTCCATCCCGTTCTCCTCTAGTACGGCAGCCCGATGTAATTCTCGGCCAGCGACGTCTGCGCCGCAACCGAGTCTTCGAGATATTCGATCTCCGCCTGCTGCATGCGCAGGTCGAACGTCGATTGCTGCGGAAACTGGTGCAATAGCCGGGTCATGCTCCAGCTGAAACGTTCCGCCTTCCACACCCGCGACAGGGCCCTGGCCGAATAGCTGTCGATGCCCTGCTCGTCGTGATCCTGGTAGTACTGCAGCAGCGCCTGCCACAGGTAGAACACGTCCGAGGCCGCCAGGTTGAGCCCCTTGGCGCCGGTGGGCGGCACGATATGAGCGGCGTCCCCGCACAGAAACAGCCGACCCCAGCGCATCGGCTCGGCAACGAAGGAGCGCAGCGGCGCAATCGACTTTTCGATAGACTCGCCGGTGACGATAGAATCCGCGGCGTCATGCGGGATACGGCGTTTCAATTCGTCCCAGAAGGCATCGTCCGACCACTGCTCGACCGAATCCTCGAGCGGAACCTGCAGGTAGTAGCGGCTCAGGTTCGGGTTGCGCATCGAGCATAACGCAAAACCGCGCGCGTGGCTGGCGTAGATCAATTCGTCGCTGACCGGCGGCGTTTGCGACAGTACC
>JAASSH010000065.1 GCA_021767985.1 Gammaproteobacteria bacterium
CGCTGACGGTACCGAACTGAGCCATCTGCCCCAGAAAATCACCGTTTTCCATCGGTTTAAGCGGGTCCTGATACTTCAGCTGGGCGGTCATCAATTCGAGGAACTCGGTCTGACCGAGTTCGTCATTGGCTTTGGTATCGGCGTTCACCGGCTTGTTAAGACCGAGCTGGGTATAGATATTCTTGCTATCGATGTCAGACATGATCCGTCTCCGTTAATTTCCCAGCGACAATACGCGCATAAGCAGATCACGCGAGGTGTTTAAAACCTCGACGTTGTTCTGATAAGCGCGCGAGGCTGAAATCATATTCGCCATCTCTTCTACCGGATTGACATTGCTGCCAAACACGTAGCCTTCCGCATTGGCGAGCGCATGCCCCGGGTCGTAACGGCGTTCCACGTCCCGCTGGTTTTCGACGATGCCCAGCATGTTGACACCGACTTCACCGGGGCGGTTATGGCCATCGACCAGGGCCTGAAATACCGGCTGGCGCGAACGATAAGCCTCGGCTTCACTACCGGCTATGGTTTCGACGTTGGCGAGGTTGCTGGCAACCGTGTTCAAACGCAGCGATTGCGCGCTGATCGCGCTGCCCGAAATGTTAAAATTGGCAAGCAATCCCATGGTTATTCTCCTTTCAGGGCTTTCATCAAACCGTTGACCTTGCCATTGAGAAAGGTAAAGCTGGTCTGGAAAAGCATCGCGTTCTCGGCGAACTTGGCCTGCTCGACATGCGCGTCGACGCTGTTGCCGTCGAGCGATGGATGCAGGGGGTTACGGTACATCAAGGTTGGCTGCACGACCCCGGATGATGGTGCGATGTGATCGCGGTGCGTGCTGGCCAGAACGATCTTGTCAGTCTGCTGCCGGGTTGCGCTGCGCAACATGGCGCCGAAATCGAAGTCGCGCGCCTTGTAGTTGGGCGTGTCGGTGTTGGCAATATTGGAAGCCAGAATCGACGAGCGTTGACCGCGTAGCAGCAGCGCGTCATCGTGAATGGAAAAGGCTCTTTCAAAACTGATTGGCATGGTCATCACCGTAAATCAACAATACGGATACCAATGCACAGAGGGTGCCATCAGTTTGTTGTCATTTTAAATCAATGACTTAGCTTTTTTTCGAGGAAGCGGAAGCGGCAAGGCGGCAAGCGCGAGAGGCAATCTTGCCGCCTGTTTCAGCTCGATCCAGGTAACACGGATCTCACCGCATTGGTCAGAATATCGGGATCGATCCCGGCAACTGACTTGTCGACACCGGAGCTATCCACCACACTCTGGTTCAACAGCTTACTCAATCACCGCAGCAGGTGATATAGCTTATAAATGCTCGCGCCGAGGGCCGGTGCGCAGATCGAAGATAAAGTTATAGTCGCCTGCTTGTGATGTTTCGATATCAAAATCAACCATCACCGGTGCAGCAGGACAATATTGGCCTGAAACTTGCAGTATTCTTCCCATTATGATCCTGACAAAGCTTATAAAACTGGATAAAGGCAAAACACGAGCCGCGACTTGCGCCTTCGCCCTTGCGTTACTATCGGCGTTTTCGGTGCGGGCGACGGAGATACAAAGCCTGGCGTCGATACAGATGCAGGCGGAATCCTTTATTGCAAACTACGCCTATGAAAGCCCCTATCCACCGAGCTTTGAACTGGGACATCTGGATTCGAGGCTGCGTTTAAAGGCCTGCCATGAAGCGCTTTCAGTCGAGTTTAGCCGCCGCGACCAGGTCTATGGCAATACCGCTTTAACGGTTCGTTGCCCGATCGAAGGCGGATGGAAGATTCATCTGCCGGCAAGAATCGACGTTTTCGACGACGTTGTCGTAACGGCTAAACCCTTGCTCAAGGGTCAAAAAATTGACGATTCAGCGATTCGCTTTCAGAAACATAACGTCGCACGCCTGAAAAACGGCTATTACTCGAAGCACAGCGCGCTGCATCAGCTAGAGGCGCGGCGCAACCTGGCGCGTGGAACCGTACTGACGCCATCCAACCTGTCGCCGCTGTTGCTGGTGCGCTCGGGACAACAGGTCACCCTGGTACTGGACTACCATGGCTTGCATATAAAATCGACGGGTAAAGCGTTGCGATCCGCCACGCTGGGCCAGCTCGTCAAGGTGCGCAACAGCCAGTCGCAAAAAATCGTCGAGGGCGTGGTCGCAGGTGAAGGATTGGTGCGGATAGGCATATAATGAATTTCTTTCCTGTAATTGAAGTAAACTTTTGTATCGAACTGCCGATAAACTTAGTGAGTATTATCCAGGAGATCAGTAATGACTGACCCGATTAACACGAATAACCGTCTGCGCAACGCCGGGATTTCGGCCGACGCCCGGGCTGGCTCCACTGCAAAAGCCAAGCAGGGTTCCGCGCAGGACAAGGCGGCGTCAGCAAAATCCGACGAGTCAGGTCAGGTTCAGCTGAGCGGAGCCTCGCTCGTCGCGGAACTGGCAGACCAGATCAAGAACCTGCCCGAGGTCAATGAAGCGCGGGTCGACGCGGTCAAGCAGGCATTGACCAAGGGCGAGTATCAGCCCGATGCCGAGGTGATCGCACGCAAGTACAGCGAGATCGAAAAGCTGCTGCCATGAACGCGAATCAGTGTCGACAACGCCTGAGTGAACTGCTGCAAGCGCAAATTGGTCGCATCGCCAACGCCAACGAGTACCTGCTCACGATCAAGAGCGCGATCGCCGAAAACCGACTGGAAAACCTGCAGCAAACACTAACCAGCCCCCAGTTGGCCATTGAAGATATCGAGCAGCTCGAACAGCAGCGCTACCAGCTACTCGAAACCTGCGGTTTCGGCAAGGATTCCAACGGCCTCGAAAAATGCATCGCCTGGTGTGATGACGATCAGAATCAGCTTTCCGAGCTGTACCAGCAATTGATCAAAAACCTGTTTGATCTGCGACACTCGATTCAAATCAACAGCCTGCTCGTCAACAAGGGGCAGGAAAGGGTCAGACGCTCGATCGGGATTCTGACCGGCACCACCGCCACGGGTAGCTGTAAAACCTACAGCGAAAAAGGCCAGGCCGTAGATCCCGCCGGCCGGCGCGACATCGCCATCGCCTAACAACCCTCCCCCGAATCATCCCGACTTAATCGCTAACAGGCGCAATTTAGCGTCTGGAATAACCGGTGGGTGGATTTAAAACACCGCCGCTATCGCTATACTATCGGCTCCTGCAAGGATCGAGCCTTCATGAATACTGACCTGGCACTGCTGCACCGCTACCCGTTCGAGAAACTGGCCGAGTTGAAACAGGGTTTGCAACCGCCCCAACATCTTGACCATATCGCACTGTCGGTTGGCGAGCCCCGCCATCCGACACCCCATTTCGTGATCGAGAACCTGATTGCGCACCTGCATCAACTATCGAATTATCCGAGCACAAAAGGCAGCCAGGCGCTGCGTGAGGCAATCGCGGCCTGGATCAGTCGGCGCTTTGCAATCACCCCGGAACTGATCGACCCGGAAACCAACCTGCTACCGGTCAGCGGCACCCGCGAAGCGTTATTTGCAATCGCGCAGGCCGTCGTCGATCGAACTACGAGTCGACCGCTGGTCATGATGCCGAATCCTTTCTACCAGATTTACGAGGGTGCCGCCCTGCTATCCGGCGCCGCGCCGCGCTATCTCGACTGCCAGCCCGCAAACGGCTTTGTGCCAGACCTCGACCAGGTCAAGCCCGAAGAATGGTCGCGCTGCCAGTTAATGTACATTTGCACACCCGGTAACCCAAGCGGCGCGGTTATGTCTTCGGCCTACCTGCGGCGCCTGATCGAACTGGCCGATAAACACGATTTCGTTATCGCCAGCGACGAGTGTTACTCCGAGATTTACTTCGAGGAGGACGATCCGCCGGCGGGATTGCTCGGCGTTGCCGCGGCAATGGGCAACGATGGCTTCGAACGCTGCCTGGCTTTTCACAGCCTGTCAAAACGCTCCAACCTGCCGGGATTGCGCTCGGGCTTCGTCGCCGGCGACGCCAACATACTAAAGCAGTTTTTGCTGTACCGAACTTACCACGGTTGCGCCTTGCCACCGGCCACCCAGTCCGCGAGCACCGCTGCCTGGCTCGACGAGCGCCACGTGATTGAAAACAGGGCCCTCTACCGCGAAAAATTTGAGCAGGTTTTGGCCCTGCTTTCTGATACACTCGCGCCGCAGAAACCGCAGGCCGGGTTTTACCTGTGGGCCAGCACACCAGTTTCCGATACCGAGTTTGCCCGGCGACTGTACGCCGAGCAAAACGTCACGGTACTGCCGGGGCGATACCTGTCGCGCGACCACAACGGTAGCAATCCCGGCGAGAATCGCGTTCGCATGGCGCTGGTGGCCCCACTCGATGAATGCCTCGATGCGGCGCAACGTATTAACTCACTGATATCGGCTCTTTAGGAGATTACTCATGGCAGACCTTCAGCAAATTATCGAACAGGCGTTCGAAAATCGAGCTGAAATCAATCCCGCCAACGTCGACGCGGAAGTCAAGACCGCGGTGCTCGAGGCGATCGAATTGCTCGACTCGGGTCAGCAGCGCGTTGCCGAACCGACGCCCGGCGGCTGGCAGGTTAATGAATGGCTTAAAAAGGCCGTATTGCTGTCGTTTCGCATTCGCGAGAACGAGATCATGCCCGGCGGCTTTACCCAGTATTACGACAAGGTCGATTCCAAGTTCGACGGCATGTCCGGCGAGCAGCACGCCGCCAGCGGTGTACGCGTCGTGCCTCCCGCGGTAGCGCGCAAGGGCTCGTATGTTGCTTCGGGTGTCGTAATGATGCCGTCCTATGTCAATATCGGCGCCTATGTCGACAGCGGTACCATGGTCGACACCTGGGCCACGGTCGGTTCCTGCGCGCAAATCGGCAAGAACGTGCACCTGTCCGGCGGCGTGGGTATCGGCGGCGTGCTCGAGCCGCTGCAGGCGTCGCCGACCATCATCGAGGACAATTGTTTCATCGGCGCGCGCTCGGAAGTGGTCGAGGGCGTTATCGTCGAGAAAAATTCGGTGATTTCGATGGGCGTTTACATCGGTCAAAGCACCAAGATTTATAACCGCGAAACCGGCGAGGTCAGCTTTGGACGAATCCCCGAGGGCTCGGTCGTGGTATCGGGTAACCTGCCCTCAGGCGATGGTAAATACAGTCTTTACTGCGCGGTGATCGTCAAGCAGGTCGACGTAAAAACGCGCGGCAAGGTCGGCATCAACGATCTGTTACGAAATATCTGAGCGCTTGACGGTGAGCCAGACAAGACTTTACGGTATCGCCAATTGCGATACGATCAAAAAGGCGCGACGCTGGCTGGAAGGTCACGATATTGCCTACGACTTTCACGATTACCGCAAGCAGGGCCTGGATCGGGAATTGTTAACCGCGCTGGAGTCGGAACTCGGTTGGGAAAATATGCTGAATCGTCGTGGCACCACCTGGCGCAACCTGCCCGCGGAACTCAAGGACAGTATCGACCGTGAATCGGCGCTGCAGGTCATGCTCGACAATCCGGCCATCATCAAGCGGCCGATACTCGCCCGCGACAACCGGTTATGCATCGGGTTCGAAGATCGACAATACCAGGAGATTTTCGGCTAGACCATGACCAGTGCAACCGTACAACTCGCCTCGGACCTGATCGCGAGGCACTCGGTTACCCCGGATGACGCGGGTTGCCAGGCGCTTTTGATCGAGCGGCTTGCCGCGATCGGATTCGAATGCGAGACCATGGTGTTCGGAGACGTCACCAATCTCTGGGCCCGACGCGGCCAGGATGGACCGGTGCTCGCGTTTGCCGGTCATACCGACGTCGTGCCTCCCGGGCCGCTGGAAAAATGGCATAGCGATCCGTTTGTCCCCGAAATTCGCGACGGCGTGCTCTACGGCCGCGGCGCCGCCGACATGAAATCCAGCATTGCCGCGATGGTAACCGCCTGTGAAGCGTTTGTCGCACGGCACCCCGATCATTTCGGATCGATCGCGCTGCTGATAACCAGCGACGAGGAAGGCGTCGCGGTCAACGGTACCGTCAAGGTGATCGAGACGCTCGAAGCCCGCGGCGAAAAAATTACCTGGGCACTGATCGGCGAGCCTTCCAGCCACGAGCATGTCGGTGACGTCTGCAAGAACGGCAGGCGCGGTTCGATCGGCGCAAGGCTGGTGATCCACGGCGTTCAGGGCCACGTGGCTTATCCGCACAAGGTCGATAACCCGATCCACCGCGCAATGCCGGCGCTGCATGATCTGGCGCGACACGAGTGGGACCAGGGCAACCGCTTCTTCCCGCCAACCAGCCTGCAGATCTCCAATATCAATTCCGGTACCGGCGCGCATAATGTCGTCCCCGGTCACGCCGAAGTGCTATTCAACCTGCGCTACTCGACCGAGATCGACGCTAACCGGATAATCGAAACTACCAGGGTAATCCTCGACAAGCACGAACTCGACTATGACATCGACTGGAAGATATCGGGTTATCCCTTCCTGACCGCTGAAGGTGAACTTTTACAGGCCGCGAGGCAGGCTATCAAACAGCACACCGGACTCGATACCGACCTGCAAACCACCGGCGGCACCTCGGATGGACGTTTCATCGCACCTACCGGTGCACAGGTGCTCGAACTGGGACCGGTCAACGATTCCATTCACAAGGTCAACGAGCATGTCGACACCGGCGAACTCGATGCGCTGTCCGACATTTACCAGAGTATCCTCGAAAATCTCTTAGCTTGATGCCGACGACCGGTCGATTTGCGCCCTCACCTTCAGGCCCGCTGCACTTCGGGTCGCTGGTAGCGGCGCTGGCAAGCTACTGTCAGGCCAGGTCACAGCAAGGGCAATGGCTGCTGCGTATCGAGGATGTCGACACGCCACGTGTCGTTGGCGGTAGCGATCAGCAGATACTGCGCGATCTCGAAGCCTTCGGATTCACCTGGGACGGGCCGGTTCTGTATCAAAGCGACCAGTTCGAGCAGTACCGCTTTTACCTCGAGCAGCTGTTCGCAAGAGGCGATTGCTATGGCTGCGAATGCAGTCGCCGCAGCCTGCGTGAACAGGGCGCGCGCAGCGGCCCGCTGGGCCAGATCTATCCGGGCAACTGTCGCCGTAAAAACCTGGCGCCGGCGGGCCACTCGATTCGCCTCAACACGGCGGCAGCGAACACGATCGAATTTGTCGACCAGGTTTATGGCAAGTTCGAATTAAACCTGCCCGAATCGGTAGGCGATTTCGTGCTGCGTCGCGCCGACAATATATTCGCTTACCATCTCGCGGTGGTGGTCGATGACGAACTCCAGGGCGTCGACGAAATCGTACGCGGCGCCGACCTGCTGGAGAACACCTGCCTGCATATCTTCCTGCAGCAAAAGCTGGGGTTTGCCAATCCCCGTTACATGCACATACCGCTGGTCAACAACGCCCAGGGGGTCAAGCTAAGCAAGCAAACCGGCGCCAATCCGATCGATCATCGGCACGCTTCCCGGCAGTTGGTAGCCGCCTTGAGTCACCTCGGTCAGTCACCTGACGTCGACCTGCAGCATGCAAGCCCGGAGGAAGTGCTCGGCTGGGCAACGACCAACTGGCAGCCAGGCTCGATACCGGCATTGCAAGCGGCCAGCGTCGAGACTTTCGGCGCCTGATTCAATAGGCACTCGGGGTCGAGGATCTACTTGACCCGGTCGATCGTGAGGGATATTTCGGCCGGGGGATTGGCGCTATCGATCGATTCCAGCTCGGTATAGAAATCACCGGCCTGCGCTACCGGGTTGCCGCTGGTCGAAACGCGCGCGCCGACGATAACCTGCCTGAACGACGATAATTTCATTGTCGGCATCATCGCATCCGCGTCACTCAGAGTCAGTGCGACCGGCAAATCGGCCAGCGTCAACTTCTTCACCGCGAGCGGCATCGGAGGTCCCTGCATGGCCTTGGCGTAGACGAATACGGCGTCATCGGGTTTGGCTTTTGATTTCAGTTGCGGGCTGATGTCGACCATCAGGCTAAGACGGTTGCCGCCTGCGCTGGCCGACTCGGCGGCCGCGTTCGCCAACTCCGGTTCGCGCTCTTCGAGGCCAGCCAGCAGCGATTTTATTTCACGCGTGGAGTCCGGATTGTCAGTAATCAGGGGCAGCAACTGGGTCCAGTAACGGTGCGCCGCCTTGTAATCCTGGCGCTGCTCGGCGGCCATGCCGGCGAGCCAGAGACCGTTCGGAAAACGCGGCGCGAGCTCCAATCCGCGCAGCACCAGTTCCTCCGGTTCGCCCAGCAGGTTGCCGTTATTCTGCATCGCCAGCGCATCGGCAAGCGCAAACATAATGCCGGGCTCGTCGGCCAACAGGTCGTTGGCGCGCTGGAACGCGGTAACCGCC
>JAASSH010000360.1 GCA_021767985.1 Gammaproteobacteria bacterium
CGGACCATGATGTCGACTACCTGTTCGGGCAGGTGTCGATCGACAAGCCCTTTGTCGACTGGAGCGGCAACTGCGGCAACCTGACGGCGGCGGTCGGTTCGTTCGCCATCATGAGCGACCTGGTGGACGCTGCCCGCATTCCGCGGGACGGTACCGCCGTGGTGCGCATCTGGCAGGCCAATATCCGGAAATCGATCGTCGCCCACGTGCCGATGACCGACGGCGCAGTGCAGGAGACCGGCGATTTCGAACTCGACGGCGTGACCTTCCCGGCCGCCGAGGTGCAGATCGAATTCATCGATCCGGCCGACGGCGGGGGCGCGATCTTTCCCACCGGGAACCTGGTCGACGAGCTCGAGGTTGCGGGTGTCGGCAGGCTGCAGGCCACCATGATCAATGCCGGGATCCCGACAATTTTTCTGAACGCCGCGGACATCGGTTACAAGGGCACCGAGTTGCAGCCTGACATCAACGCTGACGACAAGGCGCTGGCCATGTTCGAAACCATTCGAGCGCACGGCGCGGTCAGGATGGGATTGATCGACGACATCACGCAGGCCGCCGGACGTCAGCACACGCCAAAGGTCGCCTTCGTCGCGCCAGCGGCAGGCTACACCGCCTCCAGCGGCAAACAAATCGCCGCCACCGATATCGATCTGAACGTGCGCGCGTTGTCGATGGGCCTGCTGCATCACGCGATGATGGGCACGGCGGCGGTTGCCATTGCCACCGCCGCGGCCATTCCGGGCACGCTGGTCAACCTGGCGGCCGGCGGCGGCGAGCGTAACGCGGTGCGTTTCGGTCACCCCTCCGGCACGCTGCGGGTCGGCGCTCAGGCAAGCCGACAAAACGGCGACTGGTCGGTAGACAAGGCCATCATGAGCCGCAGCGCAAGGGTGCTGATGGAAGGCTGGGTGCGAATTCCCGGCGACGCTTTCTAGCGGCGCGGTTGCGAGAGTCTTTGTAGGGTCATCGCTTTACTCATATACTCTATCGCGCTAACGGCCATGCCCGTAACTTTCGGTCGAAACATTGGAGAAGCGCACCATGAATACAGACCCGGATTGCATCTTTTGTAAAATCATCGCAGGCGAAATTCCAAGCTTCAAGATCCACGAGGATAGCGAGACTTTCGCGTTCATGGATATCAATCCCGCCAACGAGGGGCACGCGCTGGTAATCCCGAAGGAGCATGCGCGGGACGTTTACTCGGTTTCCGATTCCGCAATCTCGGCAACCGTAAAAACCGCGAAAAAGATTGCCGCCGCGGTCGACAAGACGCTGAATCCGGACGGCCTCAACCTGCTGCAGTGCAACGGGCCGGCCGCCGCGCAATCGGTGATGCATTTTCACATGCACGTGCTGCCGCGTCGAAATGGGGACGATCTCAAGCTCAACTGGGGCCTCGAGGCCGGCGACATGGACGCCATCGGGCAACTGGCGGAGCGAATCCGGGACAATCTCTAGGTCGGCCATCAACGGGGCCGAACGACTCGTTGGACAGTTTCGACTACATCGTTATCGGCGCCGGTTCGGCCGGCGGCATGCTGGCGATGCGCCTGAGCGAAGATCCGTCACACCGGGTCCTGCTGCTGGAAGCCGGCACCGACCGTGAACACTGGTCGATCCGCATGCCGGCCGCTTCGCGTAACAACTACACCGGCGGGCCGCGTAACTGGTGGTTCGAAACCGAGCCCGAACCCTTTATGAACAACCGGCGCCTGTTCCAGCCCCGCGGCAAGGTGATTGGCGGTTCGTCCTCGCTCAACGGCATGGTCTACGTCCGCGGACACGCGCGCGACTACGACAACTGGGCACGCGACGGCGCCGAGGGCTGGTCCTACCAGGACGTTCTGCCCTACTTCCGGCAAATCGAAAATTATGTCGGCGGCGGCGACGCCTGGCGTGGCGACAGCGGGCCCATCGAGGTGCAACGCCTGTCCGGTTTTCACCCGCTGGAACAGGCTTTCCTGGACGCCGCCGAACAGGCCGGCTACAGCAAGGTCGCCGACTATAACGGCGCCGACCAGCAGGGCGTGACCGCGTTCGATGTCAACATCGGTGCCGGACAGCGCTCGGCGACGGCCGCGGCCTGCATTCGTCCCATCCGGCAACGAGATAATTTCACGATGCGGGCATGGGCTCACGTGACCCGGTTGATTATCGAGAACGACTCGGCGGTCGGCGTCGAGTACCTGCAACACGGCAAACTCCGGCGAGTCATGGCCAACGCCGAGATTATCGTCTGCGCCGGCGCGTTCCAGTCGCCGCAGATACTGATGCTGTCCGGTATCGGCCCGGCTGACGAGCTGCGCAGCCACGGTATCGAGCCGATTCTGAATCTCGGCGGCGTCGGCGCTAATCTCCACGATCATCTCGAGGTGCACGTCAAGCATCGCTGCGCGCGCGGCCTGTCGAAGAACGGCCTGTTGCGCAAGGATCGCCTGCTGCTCGCGGGCCTGCGGTGGTTCCTGTTTCAAAACGGCACCGCGGCCACCACGCACAGTCGTGTCGGGGGATTTCTGTGCACCGACGACAGCGCCGACTATCCAAACCTGCAGTACCATTTCTGGCCGTTCTTCCTCGAGGGATGGTCGCCACCACCCGCAAAAGACGGCTACTGTTTCGACGTCGGCCCGGTACGTACTCGAAGCCGCGGCTGGGTCAAGCTGCGCTCGGCGAATCCGCTCGATGCCCCGCGCATGCTGTTAAACGGCCTGTCGCTGGAGTCGGATCTGATCGAATTCCGGCAATGTATCCGGCTCACACGTGAGATAGCGGCCCAGGCCGCGTTCGATTCCTTCCGGGGCCCGGAAGTTTTCCCCGGACCCAAAGTGACATCGGACCGGGAAATCGACCAGTACGTGCGGGCCAACGCCAACAGCGCCTACCATCCATGCGGCAGCTGCAAGATCGGAACCGATGAAATGGCGGTTGTCGACTCCAGCCTGCGGGTGCACGGAATCGAACGCCTGCGCGTCGCCGACGCGTCGGTGATGCCGACGATCACCAACGGCAACATCAACGCGCCATGCTTCATGATCGGCGCCCGGGCGGCCGACCTGATTCTGCATCCGGCCTGATTTACGGACCGGTAAGTGCGCGCAGGTGGTGGAATACGCGGTCGGTTACCGGCTTGATTTTCTTGCGCATGCCGCTGCCGATGGCGTCGGTTCTCGCGAATATCGGGTTCAGCAGGTCGACCGATATCGCCGACAGGAACCAGATCGAGCGACCGTAGGTTTCGAATTCGGGTTCGAGTTGCCACTCGAAAGCTTCGATCGCGGCCTCCAGCTCGGCCACGTCGCGGTAACGGATAGCGGTTACGCGCGTCTGCTCGAAGTAATTGGCGATGGCCTCGAACAGCGATACGGTCACCTCCTGGTCCGTGACCCTGGCCAGCGCCAGTTCACAGGTTTGCAGGAAGGCTTGTCCCCGTGGCGAAAACAAACGCCGCAGCGTGAACTTCATCGGATCCTGCTCACCTGCCGGCGCCTGTAATAATTTGGCATGCTGTTTCAACGCCGGATGTTCCGCTGCCGTCGTGGGCAAGGCGTCGGGCAGCGTGTGCAGAAA
>JAASSH010000361.1 GCA_021767985.1 Gammaproteobacteria bacterium
CAAAGATCACGCTACCCGGGATTTCAGCCAGCCTGGCTTCGAAAGTATCCCTTAGTTCAGATAAATGATGTTGCCTGTGCGTTATTTCAAGTCGCGCAATCTGCGCCGCCTTGCCCAGTCCGACGATGCCGGCCACGTTTTCGGTGCCACCGCGGCGCTTGTTTTCCTGGTCTCCACCGCTAATCAACGCCTGTCTGGGTTTGCGATTCACCACTAGCGCGCCAACACCCTGGGGCCCGCCTAATTTATGAGCGGAAAAACTGACGGCATCGATCGCCAGTTGCGACAGGTCGAACGGAATCTTGCCGATTGCCTGGGTTGCATCACTATGCACCAGGCAGGCATCGCGATCCACCATCTCGGCCAGCGCTTCGACCGGCTGGATGACGCCGGTTTCGTTATTGGCGTAAATGATCGACAGCAACTGTGCATCGGCGCCGCTCACCAGCGGCCGCGCTGCTTCCAGATCGACCTGCCCCTGCGGGTTGGGTTTGAGTAAAACCACGTTCATGCCCTCGGCCTGCAACTGTTTCAACGGTTCGAGAACGGCGGAATGTTCGATCTCGCTGCTGATGACGGGTCGACGGCTGGCGTGATCCACGTATCCCTTCAGCAGCAGGTTATTGGCCTCGGTGCCACCCGAGGTGAAGATAACCGCGGCGCTATCGCAGCCAAGCAGTTGCGCCACCTCGGCGCGAGCCGACTCCACCGCCGACCGCGCCATGCGGCCATAGCTGTGCAGGCTGGAAGGGTTGCCGACCGGGTTTTGCAGGAAAGGCATCATCGCGTCGATGACTTCGGGATGCATCGGCGAGGTTGCATTGTGGTCGAGGTAAATTGGCATTTTTCTACAGGATATTCTGCCGCTGGCGCAGATCGTGCACGCGCGACAGCTCCTGTACCTCTTCGTTTTTCATCATGTCCGCGAGAGAAATCGTGGTCAGGAAGTTTTCGATTTCGGCGCTTAGCTCTTCCCAGAGCTGCTCGGTCAAACAGGGTTCATAACTGGCCGAGCCATTGTGTACATCCTTGTCTGCCACCTGCATTTCCTCGTCGACGGCGTTGATTACATCGGCGATACATACCTGCTCCGGAGTGCTGCCCAGGCTGTAGCCACCCCCGGGTCCGCGGGTGCTGACAACCAGCTTGTTGCGCCGCATTTTGGCGAACAACTGTTCCAGGTAGGACAGCGAAATACCCTGGCGCACCGAGATGTCAGCCAGCGATACGGGGCCCTGGTCTGAATGCATGACAAGATCGAGCAGCGAAGTTACTGCATATCGGCTTTTAGTGGATAGTCGCATCGTGGAATAGAATGGCGAAAAAACGGGCTCAGTATACAATCCTGACTAAAATGGTCAACTATTATCAAGGGGTAGACTGACTATTACCCTGGTACCACTTCCGGGCTGGCTTTCTATCGTAATCTGACCACCATGCGCGTCTGCGATGAGCTGGCAAAGGTAAAGCCCCAGTCCGTAACCGCCGGTATCCCGTTGACGAGCCGAATCGGGCCGGTAAAAGGGTTCGGTCAGCCGCGGAATCTCGTCTGCAGCGATACCGATTCCGTGATCCAGCACCTCGATCTTTGCCGTCCCGTCAGCGGCATACAGCAACACTTCGAGCGGGCCTTCGTCTTCGCTCGAATAGTGGCAGGCGTTGTCGATCAGGTTCTTGATCAGCAGCTTGATGCGCATCTGGTCGACTTCGAGCTCTACCGGCGCCAGCCTGGCGTCGACACGCTCGCCGCAGGAATGGGCCTGCAAGACTTCCCGGACCAACTGTGCCAGGTCACAACGGCTCAGGCTCAGGGGCGCATGGCTGCTGTTGAGCTTTTCGGATTCGAGTATCGTTGCCACCAGCGACTCCATTTCCCTGAGGTCGTCGATCAACTTTTGCTGAATCTCGCTTTCGTCCATCAGTTCCAGGTTTACCCGCATCCGGGTGATCGGCGAACGCAACTCGTGGCTGATTGCCAGCAACAGGGCGGATTTGCTCTCCAGCATCGATTTGATCTGGGCCGACATCCGGTTTATGCCGCCGGCGAGCAGCGCCAGCTCGCTTTTTCCCGCGATCTCGATTTGCTGGTCGAGATCGCCGGCGCCGATTCTGCGCACCTGCCGAGACATGGCCTCCACCGGTTTGAACATGCGACGAATCGCAATATAAAGCACGAACAGTAGCAAACCCAGGAACAGGAACAGGGCCCCGTGGCGTCGCTCCGAGCCGCGACGAAACCCGCTGTCGACGGCAAACAGATAGCGATAACCCTGCTTTTCTATCAACAGGTACTCGGCGCGCCGATGATGGCTCAGGTAAACGTTACTGTAAGGCGGGGGCGCTGGTTTGAAATCATGGCTCCCTATGGCTCGGATCGCCGGACTCGAAGACCAGTCGATTCCCGGCCCCTCGATTCTGAGTTCAAACGGCAACTCCGCTGCCAGCCGAGCGGCTGTCTCCAGATTGGGAGGCAGGCCTATATCGTCAATCAGGTACTCTATATAGCGCTCGACATTGGGGAGTATTTCATTTTGCACATGCGGTTTGAGACGCTTGGCAAAACTGATTCCGAGCACTACGGCGAGTGCCAGCAGGGAGATCAGGAAATAAAACAACAGCCTGAACACCAGGCTTTGCCATTTAGTCTGCAGGAAATGCCACATCAGCGATTAACAAGTTGATAGCCCTGCCCGCGTACCGTGCGGATCAGTTCCGGACGCTGCAGCTTTTGCCGCAGACGGCTGACCAGCACGTCGATCGCCCGGCTGTATAGATCGGCATCGATACCGCGCAGGGCCTGCATGATTTCGTCACGTGACAATACGCGCTGCTGATTCTGCAGCAGCAGTCGCAGCAATTCGTATTCGGTCGCCGTTATTGAGATTTCAGTTCCATCGCGTGTTAGCTGTTTTTTGTCCAGATCCAGCGATAACTCGCCCAGTTGATACAGGTTATCGGGCTGCGCATTTTTGCCGCGCCTGAAAATATTCTGGATCCGTGCAACCAGTTCACGCGGCTCGAAGGGCTTGGGCAGGTAATCATCGGCTCCGAGTTCCAGGCCGACTACCCGATCCATGACTTCGCCACGAGCGGTCAGCATCACGATCGGGATTTCGCTGAACTGGCGAATCCGGCGGCAGGCTTCAAAACCGTCGATTTCGGGCAGCATGACGTCGAGCACGACCAGGTCAAAATCTGCGCGCTTGATACGCTCGATACCCTGCAGCGGATGGGTTTCACTTTCCAGCGCCAGATCGAACCTGGCAAAGTACTGCCGTAACGATTCGGCCAGTCGCTCATCGTCGTCGATCAGTAATAAATTGCGCATCGCTTGCCCTGGACTGAATCAGGCACCCATTGTACAACGCGGCTTCCCTTTGAGAAGCCGCGTTGCAGCTTGGGCCGAGTTTTAGTGTTCCGCGCCATGCCTGTGGTGATGGCGATGATTTTGAAGAAAATCCTGCAATTGCTGCTTTTGCTCGGCATCGAGCGAATCCAGGAATACGGCCAGTGATGAAATTACCAGCGGCGCCTTTTCGTTTATCATCTGCGTTTTCTGCTGCACCATTTCCATCA
>JAASSH010000362.1 GCA_021767985.1 Gammaproteobacteria bacterium
CGGCTGATCTGGTACATGGATTGCCTGGTATGCTCGGCGTCCTGCATATCGCGGTGCGCCAGTTCCGCGAGGCAGGTCTCGACGTCGCGCGAGTCCATGATGCTGAAGCCCCGGCGGTAGCCGAGACCATGGGCTTCCTGCAGCAGGATTTTCCTAGCATGGAAGTCATCAAGCTGGAACAGAACTATCGCTCCACCAACCGAATACTGGGGGCCGCCAATCGCCTGATCTCCAGTAATCATCACCTGTATGAAAAGAAGCTGTGGTCGGCGTCGGGGGCCGGCGATCTGATCCGGGTATTCCCCTGCAAGAACGCCGAAGACGAAGCCGACCGCGTCGTGGTCGATATCCTGAGTAAGCGTTTCCAGGAAAATACGCCCTGCCGGGATTTCGCGATCCTGTACCGCAGCAATTTCCAGTCGCGCAACTACGAAAAAGCGCTGCGGGATCACTCCATTCCCTACCAGATAACCGGCGGCAACGCTTTTTTCGAGCGCCGCGAGATCAAGGACATCATGGCCTACCTGCGCCTGCTGGCCAATCCCGACGACGACCAGGCGCTGCTGCGGATCATCAACGTGCCGCGGCGCGAAATCGGCGCCGCCACGATCAAGGCTCTGGCGACCTATGCCGGAGCGCGCAGGCGCAGCCTCGATAGCGCCATGTCGGAGCTCGGGCTACTCGAATCGCTGAATAACCGCGCCCGTATCCGGCTGCAGGGTTTTATCGACCTGGTCGAGGAGTTGCGTCATTACGCGCAACGCGAGGACGCGATGACCGTCTGTAAAACCGTGGTGGCGCGGCTCGAGTACAGCGACTGGCTGGAAGAAACCAGCGGCTCCAGCAAGCAGGCCGAGGCCGCGATGGAAAATGTCACGGAACTGGTCAGCTGGATCGGTAACCTGCAAAAAGATCGCGACGACCAGTCGCTCGAAGCCATCGTATCCCGCCTGTCGCTAATGTCGATCCTGGAGAACAGCGAGGATAAACAGCAGCAGGACGCGGTGCAGCTAATGACTATCCACGCCGCCAAGGGCCTCGAGTTCGAACATGTTTACCTGGTCGGCTTCGAGGAAGACAGCCTGCCGCACCATCAGTCGCAAGATGCGGACAGCATCGAAGAGGAACGCCGCCTGGCCTACGTCGGCATCACGCGCGCGGCCAGTAACCTGACCCTCAGTTACGCCAAAACACGGCAAAAGTTTGGCGACCTGCTGCAGTGCGAGCCGAGCCGATTTCTCTACGAACTGCCGGAAGACGATCTCGAGGGCGCGGAGCACACGATCAGCAAGCTGTCGGAGGACGAGAAGCACCAGCGCGGACTCGATACCTTTGCCGACCTGAAAGCACTGCTGGGAACCACGGATTAGCCTGCCACCCCGTCATTGCGGACTCGATCCGCAATCTATCCTGAAACCATCAAATACAACCTGGAAAGCCCTTCGGACTTTCCAGGTGTTTTTAACGAAAAATGAGAAATGGGTGCCGGCACGGAGGCCGGCACGACAGATTGACTAGTGCGCGAGAATCTGGCTCAGGAAAAGCTTGGTGAGTTCATGCTGCGGATTGTCGAAGAATTCGTGTGGTTCGTTTTCTTCGATTATTTCCCCACCCTCCATGAAGATAACGCGGTTGGCAACCGTCTTGGCGAAGCCCATCTCGTGTGTCACACAGAGCATGGTCATGCCTTCCTGCGCGAGCTCGATCATAACGTCGAGCACTTCCTTGATCATTTCCGGATCGAGCGCCGAGGTCGGCTCGTCGAACAGCATGATTTCCGGATTCATGCACAACGAGCGCGCAATCGCAACCCGCTGTTGCTGACCACCAGAGAGTTGGCCGGGAAACTTGTCGGCCTGCTCGGGAATCTTAACCCGGGTTAAATACTTCATCGCGGTTTCCTCGGCTTCCTTGCGCGGCACCTGTTTTACCCAGATCGGCGCCAATGCGCAGTTTTCCAGCACCGTCAAATGCGGGAACAAATTAAAATGCTGAAACACCATGCCAACGTCCTTACGAATCAAGTCAATGTTCTTCAGGTCATTGGTCAGCGTGACGTCATTGACGACGATGTCCCCTTGCTGATGTTCCTCAAGCCGATTAATACAACGAATCAGGGTCGATTTTCCCGATCCGGAAGGGCCGCAGATGACGATTCTCTCCCCTTTGAAGACGTCAAGATTAACATTCTTGAGGACATGGAACGAACCATACCATTTGTGCATTCCCTTGATCTGTATGGTTAACTCATCGGAAACCTTGAGTTTGGGAGTTGCAGCTTCCAGTTGGGCAATTTCTTCTTCGCTTAGTTGTTCTTGCTCGGTCATAGTTGAATACCTGCTAGTGTCCGGTATGTAGTTTCTTTTCGAGATAGAGCGAATAACGCGCCATCGCGATACAGGAAATGAAAAAGAATATGGCGACGAAGACGTAGACTTCAGTCGACAAACCCTGCCACTTGGTGTCGGCCAGCGACGCGCGGCCGACGCCGAGGGGGTCGAACAAGCCGATTATGATGACCAGTGTCGTATCCTTGTACAGGCCGATGAACGTGTTGACGATGCCCGGAATCGAAATTTTCAGCGCCTGCGGCAGAATGATCAGGCGCATCGACTGCCAGTACTTCAGGCCCATCGAGTCGGCGGCTTCCTGCTGCCCCTTCGGAATCGCCTGCAGGCCGCCGCGCACAACCTCGGCGAGATAGGCCGAGGCGAACAGCGTGACCATGATCAGCACCCGCAACAGCAGGTCGAAGGTCGTGCCCGGCGGCAGGAAGTAGTTCAGCATTGTCGATGCGACAAACAATAGCGTGATCAGCGGTACGCCACGAATGAACTCGATAAAAACAACGCAAACCATTCTGACCGCGGGCAGGTGCGACTGCCGGCCGAGCGCGAGCACAATACCGAGCGGCAGCGAACCGACGATGCCGGTGACGCCGATGACGAGCGTCAGCATGAAACCGCCGAACTTGTCGGTCGGAACCGGTTCGAGTCCAAAACCGCCGATCAGCAGCCAGCCGATGACGAACGGTGCGATCGCCGAGGCGATCATTAGCTTGCCACGGTTCGGCGTTTTGTCCCACAGTACCGGCACCAGCGCCGCCAGCATCAGGATGAACGAAATATCAACGCGCCAGCGCTCTTCCACTGGATAAAAGCCGTAGACGAATAATTCGAAACGGTGGCCGATGAAGGCCCAGCAGGCCCCGTTGGTGCCCGCCTCGCGCATGATCGCGCGGCATTCGTCGCGGGATGCGCCCTCGAACACGGCGTTCAGGAATAGCCAGTTCAGGCTCGGCGGAATAACGGCAAACAGGAAAAGGATTGTCACTGCGGTAAGGATCGAATTTACCCAACCCTTCAGCAGGTTGTTATAAACCCATCCGTAAACACCGATTTCGCTGGCGGGGGGCGGCAGGTCCGGGTGGGTTCCGGGTTCGTAGGTTTTTCCTTCTTCGATAGCGCTGCTCATGTTATCGCTCCACCCCTATCGTTCAACTAATTTCATTTTCTTGTTATACCAGTTCATGAACGCCGAGATCATCAACGAGAATGACAGGTATAAGGCCAG